>JARJMX020000003.1 GCA_029335925.2 Gammaproteobacteria bacterium | reverse complement strand
GCCGATAGGGAGAGCTATAGCCTGGATGGAGTGAAGAATTCGGGAGGTTACCGATAGGAGGCCCGCCCATCGGGTCGATGGCTCACGCACGACATGCCTGTCGCGGCAAAAATACCGCTCCTACTCGGCGTTCAGAGCGATGAGACAGGTTCATGCGATTGCCCTAGGCTACGTTGCTAGAGGGGCCACCGCAGGCCAATGGGCAGGTCAGGAGGCGAAGGGCTGTTTCCAGGCGGCCCATCCTGCGGCCAGCCAGCCGAGGATGAACAGCACCCCGCCGATGGGGGTGATGAAGGCCAGCCAATGGACCCCGCTGGCGACGTACAGATACAGGGTACCACAAAATAGAACCACCCCGGCGAGCCACGCGGTACCGGCGAGGCGAAGCAGGCTGGCTGCGCCTCCCAGCCGCAGCCATAGCCCCGCGCTCAGCAGGGCAAAGGCATGCAGAAACTGGTACAGCACCGCGGTCTCATAGACCTCGAACAGCTGCGCATCCAGCATCTTCTTCAAGCCATGCGCGCCAAAGGCGCCCAGCGCCACACCGAGCCCGCCCAGCACGGTACCCGCAAGCAGGAAGAGGCGTGCGTTCCCGCCGGAGGTCCTGTCCATCAGTCGAAGTAGTCGTCCTCAATCGCCTTCTTCAGGCGACGTTCTTCCATCAGGTCCTCCAGACGGCGACGCGCATCCTTGTTCAGGGGAGCCTTGGCTTTGAGGGCCTCTTCGTTGATGTCGATGGTCTCAGGTACGGACCAGAGATCCTCGGCGATGTCTTCGATGGATTTGCTGTCGGTCATGTCAGCCTCGCAAGTTGATGTAAGCGAATCTTGGATAGGGGTGAGGCGGAAAAATTCAAGATCGGGTTTCGGCTTCCAGTCCATGCTCGCGCAGTTTCTTGCGCAGGGTCCCGCGGTTGATGCCAAGACAGGCGGCCGCCCGCGTCTGGTTGCTCTTGCAATGGCGCATGGCACATTCCAAGAGCGGTCGCTCGACCTCCCGCAGCACTAGCGCATAAAGATCGCGCGGCTCGTCCCCTTCCAGCGTGCGCCAGTAGTGCTCCAGGGCAGCGCGTACGGCCTCATGCAGTGGGGGGATGGGCGGGTTCATGCGGCCTCCTTCGGACGGATCAAGCAGCCTGCGAAATACTGGATAAGTACGGCGCGTTGTGTCTCGGCGTCATCGATGGTCACAAATTGGGCGCGAAGAGTATCGCCACCCGGCAAGTCTGTGCAATACCAGCCGATGTGCTTGCGTGCAACACGTGCCCCTTGGTGCACACCATATAGCTCATACAGGCCATCCAGGTGGCACAGGATGATCGCGAGCCTTGCCTCAAGCCCCGGTGGCTCAGGGAGAGGGCGGCCTTCGAGGGCCGCCCTCAGCTGGGCAAACAGCCAAGGGCGACCAAGGGCTGCGCGGCCGATCATCACCCCGTCTGCCCCGGTGTGATGGAGCACGGCGAGGGCTTTGGCCGGTGAGTCGATATCGCCGTTGGCCCACAGGGGTAGGGAAACGGCGTCGCGTACCGCGCGGAGAGTGTCATATTCCGCCTCGCCCCTGAATAGGTCAGCCCGGGTGCGGCCATGGATGGCCAGTGCCTGGATGCCCGCTGATTCAGCAAGACGCGCCACCTCTACCGCGTTGCGCCGCGTTGGATCCAGGCCGGTACGAATCTTGAGGGTTACCGGAACATCCACAGCGCTGACGACGGCATCGAGAATACGGGCTACCAAGGCCAGATCACCCAGCAGGGCTGAACCCGCCGCTTTCTGGCAGACCTTTTTAGCCGGGCAGCCCATGTTGATGTCGACAATCTGCGCTCCTTGGTCCACACCCAGGCGGGCAGCATCAGCCATCAGGGTCGGATCGTTGCCGACGATCTGGATCACGCGCGGTTCGGGCTCATCGGCGTGCGGGCGGCGCAGCAGGCTCTTGCGCGTGTCGCGCAGGCGCGGGTTGCTGGCCGACATTTCACCCACCGTAAGTCCGGCGCCAAAGGTCTTGCACAGTTGGCGGAACGGACGGTCGGTGACCCCGGCCATGGGCGCGAGGGCGAGTGGGGCGTCGAGGGTATACGGGCCGATGCGCATGGCCGGATCTTGGGGCGTGGAAGGGGCAAGGATCATAGCGGCAAGGACGGAGGGCTTCAAGGTGCCCGCCCAAGACGCTTTGCTCAGGCGGGCTGCGGACGACCGAACAGATACCCTTGCCCCAGCGGGCATCCCAAGGCAAGAAGATGCTTGGCCTGATCGTTGGTTTCCACGCCCTCGGCGATGACCTCCAGTTCAAGTGCCTGTCCGAGCTGGATGATGGCGCGCACGATGGCTTCGTCGTGCTTGTCATGCAGCATGTCGCGGACAAAACTCTGGTCGATCTTTAGCCGGTCCAGCGGCAGGCGGCGCAGATAGGCGAGCGAGGAGTAACCGGTGCCGAAGTCGTCCAGGGCAAGGCGCACACCGATGGCATGCAGGGCCTTGAGTTTGGCCAGCACCTCCTCGGTGTTTTTGAGGAAGCTGGCTTCGGTCACTTCGATCTCCAAGCACTCCGAGGGGATGCCGCTCTCCTGCAAGGCAGCCCGCACCGTGGCCGGCAGGTCGTCATGCACAATCTGGCGGGCAGCGATATTCACTGCGACGTAAGCCGGGGCCTGCCCCGCCTTGCGCCAGCGCGCCATCTGTTGGCAGGCCTCTTTGATCACCCAGGCACCGATAGTGATGATGAGATGGCTCTCCTCGGCCACTGGGATGAACTGGCCGGGG
This sequence comes from Gammaproteobacteria bacterium, assembly GCA_029335925.2. Classification (GTDB taxonomy): domain Bacteria; phylum Pseudomonadota; class Gammaproteobacteria; order Halothiobacillales; family Halothiobacillaceae; genus Thiofaba. The sequence continues at coordinate 5,805 of JARJMX020000003.1, read as the reverse complement.
GGGATCAGGCCTTTGCTCGGGTGACGGAGCCGCAGCAGGGCCTCGACGCCGACCCGCTGCCCATCGGCGAGCCTAGCCTGTGGCTGATAGTGCAGCTCAAACCAGCCTAGGCGCAGCGCATCACGGAGCATCTGCTCCATGGCGAGCCGCGCTTCGGCGGCCTCGGTAAGCTGGGGAGCAAAGAAGCGGTAACTGTTTCGCTCCTCGCTTTTGCACTGATGCAGGGCGGCGTCAGCCTGCTGCATCAGCCTTTCGAACTCGATACTGTCGTTTGGGTAGAGGGCGATACCGATACTGGCGGTGAGCTCAAAGGGCTCCCCGTCAACCAGAAAAGGCTCCTTGAACATCTGTTGAATGCGCTTGAGGGTCTCGATCACCTGCTCATCCCGAGTGATGCCCTCCAGCAGGATCAAGAATTCATCGCCGCCAATGCGGGCTAGGGTATCCTCCTCCCGCAGGACCTGACGCAGGCGGGTGGCGAGCGTGACCAGCAGCCGATCACCCATGCTATGGCCGCGTCCCTCGTTGATGGTCTTGAAGTGGTCGAGATCCAGCATCAAGATCGCTATCCGTTCCCCGAGGCGCTTGGCTTTGGCGCTAGTCTTGGCGAAGTCGTTGGCGATCATCAGGCGGTTCGGCAGCCCAGTGAGTGGATCATGCTGAGCCTGATAGACTAGCTCCGCCTGTTGGTGTCTGATGCGCTCATCCTGCGCTTGGAGTGTCTTGGCCATGTGGTCGATAGCCTGAGCGAGGCGATCGAGCTCATCCTGTCCGCCCCGATGGGGAAGGCGAACTGTGAAGTCGCCATACTCGATGTGCTGGAGGGCGGTCAGTAAGGGCGTGATCCGTCGCTTGCTAAAGCGGTGGGCCACCCACCAAGCCAGGAGCAGGGTGAAGAGCAGTGCGGCAAGGAGGATGGCTCCAGCCTGCGCCATGATCGTGTTGACGGGTTCGAGCACGATCGTGGCGGGTCGGGCAAGGATGAGCCTGTCGCCAATGGCGTTCTTGCCCAGTGCCATGTGGCTGACCAGCCATAGCTGGCCCTTGGCATCGGTATGGCGCAGCGTTAGGTGCTCACCCTTTTCCTCGATGTCACGCAGCAGGTGATGGTTGGTAAAGGCTTGCCCCAGAGGATAGGCCGCGGGATCGGCGCTGGCCAAAACCTGGTTTTGGCCATCGAGTAGCCACCATTGCGTGGCTGGGGGCAGGCGTTCCTTAAGATCAGCCACGATTTCCCCAAGCTCGATTGATGTGCCCAGAAGATAGGTGATACGGCCATCCGCTGCCTTGTGCGGGCTGGCCAGGCCGATGACCGGGGTGCCGGTGGTACGGCCGATGATAAGGCCGCCTACCCCTGTGGCCTGCTCGGCAAGGGCACGCTGCACATAGTCACGATCGGCAAGATTGTGGCGCTTTTCTGGGGCCTTGGCATTGCAGAGCACCTGGCCCGTGGGATCGATGACCAAGAGATTGGCAAAGCTTCGCGGCAAGATTGCGAGAGTTCGCTGTACTTGAGCCAGGCATTGCTCGGGTTCATCCGGCAGCCACTCCTGTAAGGCCAAGAGCTCCAAGATCAGTATGGCCTGCGTTTGCAAAGCTTGTAATCGCTCTGTGGTCAGGACGGCGTGCGAGAGTAACTGCGCCTGTGCCTGGGTCAGTTCTTCACTGCGCCAGGATGCGACGAGCATGCCCAAGGCCAAGAGCATGGGCATGGTGATGCTCCCTATTAGAATCATGAGTTTGAGGCGTAGGGGGGATGTACATCCTGAATGCAACTTCGTCAGCCTCGACCATAAAGCCATTCCGGGAGGGCCGTGGCCAACTCCGGGATCATGGCAAGTACGATGAGCAGCAAAATTTGCAGGCCTATAAAAGGGATGACCCCCCGATAGATGGCGGTGGTCGGGATCGCCGCGGGGGCTGCGCCGCGCAGATAAAACAGGGCAAAGCCAAAGGGTGGGGTGAGGAAGGAGGTTTGCAGGTTGATGGCGATCATGATGCCCAGCCAAACTGGATCAAACCCCATCATCATCAGGGTGGGCGCAACAATAGGTACGACCACGAAGATGATCTCGATGAAATCAAGCATGAATCCGAGTAGGAACATCACCAGCATCACCACCAGCATGGCACCGATGGTGCCCCCGGGCAGCGTTTTGAGCCATTCATGCACGACATCATCACCGCCAAAGCCGCGAAACACCAGCGAGAAGAGGGATGCGCCGATGAGGATCAGAAACACCATGCTGGTCATGCGTGTGCTGGCGCGCGCCGCATCGGCCAGCATGGTGCGGTTCAACTGCCCGCGTAGGGCAGCGAGTAGCAGGGCACCGGCCGCGCCGACAGCGGCGGCCTCGGAGGGCGTGGCGATGCCGCCGAGGATGGAGCCGAGCACGGCCAGGATCAGCAGCATGGGGGGCCAAAGGGATCGGAGCAGTGGGCCGATCGATGCGCGGGGCTCGCTGGCCGGGGCGGCCGGCATGCGCGCCGGGCTTTTCCATGCAACCCACGCCAGGTAGAGCGCGTAGAACATGACCAGCAGTAGGCCGGGGATCAGGGCGCCGGCGAACAGGTCGCCCACGGAGACGGTCTTGGGCGCGTAGATGCCCTGCGCGAGCTGGGCCTGGCTGTAGGCCGAGGCGAGCTGGTCACCCAAGAGCACGAGGATGATGGAGGGGGGGATGATCTGGCCGAGCGTGCCCGCGGCACAGATGGTGCCGCACGCCAGGCGCGCATCGTAGCCACGCTGAAGCATGGCGGGCAGGGCGAGCAGGCCCATGGTGACCACGGTGGCACCGACGATCCCAGTGCTGGCGGCGAGCAGGGCGCCGACCAGCAATACCGCAAAGGCTAGCGCCCCGGGGCGCTGGCCGACAAGCCCGGCGAGACTGCCGAGTAGATCTTCGGCAATGCGCGCCTTCTCGAGGATCACGCCCATGAGGATGAACAGGGGTACGGCGACGAGGGTGTCGTTGCTCATGGCCCCGAAGATGCGGTTAGGCAGGGCTTCAAGCAGGCTCAGGTCGAAGGTGCCGAAGGCGCTGCCGAGCAGGGCGAGTATGAGTGAGACCCCTGCCAGGGTGAAGGCGACAGGGTAGCCGACCACCAGCCCGGCAAATACGGCGAGGAACAGGAGCAACGGCCAGAGGATGTCCATCGGTCAGAGTTCTGTGCGTGGGTGATCGGTGGGAACCGGGGGGGCTCCGCGGAGGACGGCGATCGAGCGCAGCACGTCCGCCAGGCCCTGCAGGATCATCAGCGCGGGCATCACCCAGAGCAGGGTTTTGAGCAGGTAGACGAAGGGCAGTCCTCCCGGCTCGCGCGAGCCCTCCAGCAGCGACCAGGAAGCCAGCACGTAATCGGTGGAGAGCCACAGGATCAGTCCCATCACCGGCCACAGGAAGAGCAGCGTGCCGAGGATGTTGACCCAGGCCTGCCCGCGTGGGCTCAAGCGGCGGTAAAGCACATCCACCCGCACATGGTCGTCGTGCTTGAGAGTGTAGGCGGCACCGAGCATGAAGACCATTGCGAACAGGTAGCTTACCCCTTCGCCTAGCGCGGTGAAACTGAGTCTGAAGCCGTAGCGCAAAATCACAGTTAGCACGGTCAGGATGAGCATGCCGTAGGTCAGCCAGGCGACCAGGCGGCCAGTGTGTTCGGCGAGGGCATCGAGCAGAGCGATGAGGCGGTTCATGTGGGCAGGGCGGGGGTGTGGCGCACGTGGGCGGCCAACAGTCGGCCGAAGGCGTCGGGGTCCTTGGTATGGGTCAGCTCCCCGGCGCGTGGGTAGTAAAGATCGACCAGGCGCGAGAGCCAAAAGCGCAGCGCGGCGGCGCGCAGCATGGCCGACCAGGAGGCGTGCTCGGCGGGAGTAAAGGGGCGCACGGCGGCATAGGCCGCCAGCAGGGCACGGGTGCGCTCCGGATCCAGCTCGCGGCTTTCCGTGACACACCAGTCGTTGACCGTGACCGCCACATCGAAGAGCAGGGCGTCGGTGCAGGCGTAATACAGGTCGATGATGCCGGTCAGGCGCTCGCCCTCGAACAGGGCATTGTCGCGGAACAGGTCGGCGTGGATTACCCCGCGCGGCAGCTGATCATGGCGATGAGCGAACTGGAAGGCGAGCTCCTCGTCCAGCCGCTTGGCCTCGTCCGGGCTTAGGCGGTCGTGCACGCGGGCGGCCGCCTCGCGCCACCAGTGCGGGCCACGCGGGTTGGCGCGCTCATGCGGGAAGGACTGGCCGGCAAGGTGCAGGCAGGCCAGGGCCGTACCGATGGCCATGCAGTGGCCCACGCTAGGATGCTCGACCGAGTGGCCGGAGAGCCGCTGCACCAGGGCGGCGGGCTTGCCGCACAGCTCGCCAAGGTAGCGGCCGTGGCGGTCCGCCAGCGGGTGGGCGGTGGGTACACCGTGCTCGGCAAGATGGGCCATCAGGCCGAGGAAGAACGGCAGCTCCTCGCGCGCGAGCTGCTCGAACAGGGTCAGGACAAAGCGACCGTTCGTCGTCGTGACGAAATAGTTGGTGTTCTCGATGCCCGCGCTGATGCCGCTGTATTCGACCAGCAGCCCGGCATTGAAGCCATGGAGGAAGGTTTCGAGCGCGGGGCGATCGACCCGGGTGTAGACCGACATGGGCGAGACTTACCAGCGGAACAGGATCCACTGCGGGATCAGGCGGGAATCCATCGGGCCGTTGTGGCGGGTTTCCAGTTCGCCATCCCCGTCGTTGTCGATCAGGTAGTAGGGCGGAGCGTCCTTCGGGCTGATCTTGACCATGTAGAGGCGGCCCTTGATGCGGTATTCCTCGATCATCCCCTCCGCGGAAGGGCGGATGGTGATTTCCGGCTCTGGTATGGCCTCGGTCTGAACGTTCGTGGCAGGCGGAGGCAGGGCGTCGGAAGCCGTTGCAGGAAGGGCTGTAGCGAGCAGTAGGGCGGTGGGAAGGAGGATCTTGTTCATGGTCATAGCTCGAGCAACATGCGCTGCTCCTCAGGCGAGGGGGTGAGGCTGCGGTTCTGATAAAAGTCGAAGATGGCGTTCAGCACGGCCTGCGGCTCATCAATGATCTGGAACAGGTCCATGTCGGAGGCATCGATGGTGCCTGCGGAGATAAGGGTGTCGCGGAACCAGTCCACCAGCCCGGCCCAGAAGGTGCTGCCGACCAGGATGATGGGGATGCGGCGGCTCTTGCCGGTCTGCACCAGGGTGAGGATCTCCGCCAGCTCGTCCAGAGTGCCGAAGCCGCCCGGAAGGACGACGTAAGCGGAGGCGTACTTCACGAACATCACCTTGCGCGCGAAGAAGTGCTGGAAGTGCAGTGAGATGTCCTGGTAGGGATTGCTGTGCTGTTCGTGGGGCAGCTGGATGTTTAGGCCGATGCTCGGTGCGCCCGCTCCTTTCGCTCCCTTGTTGGCTGCCTCCATGATGCCCGGTCCGCCGCCGCTGATCACGGCAAAGCCGGCATCGGCCAGCTTCTTGGCAATCTCGACCGCTTGGGCGTAGTACGGGTTGTCGGGAAAGAAGCGGGCCGAGCCGAAGATGCTGACCGCAGGCTCGATGCTGGAGAGCGTCTCGAAACCCGTGACGAACTCGGCCATGATCTGGAACACCTTCCACGACTCGCGGGCGAGGTGGGCGGAGTCCTTCGGCGGACGGCGCACATCCCTGTGCGTCGTCCCGGGGGACAGCCCTTCGGGTTGTCCCGATTCACTTCCGGTGAATCGGTGAGGCGTGGGACGGTGGGGGGGCGGGGCGCTATCGCTCATGCGCGTATGTATCAAGGGCTCGGAAAAAGTCCGAAAAAGG
>JARJMX020000201.1 GCA_029335925.2 Gammaproteobacteria bacterium | reverse complement strand
CCCTACGCCCATGGCCGCCACCCCCATCCAGAGAAAATAAGTGGACGGAGCCAAGATTTCGAGGATCATCAGCGCCAGTCCCAGGGCCAGCCAGTGCCAATAATCCAGCTCAGGCATGCGGCTTGTCCTTGAGGAAGGCCTCTTTGGCGAGCTCACCGATGCCTTCCAGCGAGCCGAGGATGCCGGAGGCCTCGATCGGCAGCATAATGACCTTCTGGTTGGGAGCGGTGGCTACCGTCTGGAAGGCCTCAATGTACTTGCTGGCGACGAAGTAGTTGATGGCCTGGAGACTGCCGCTGGCAATGGCCTCGCTCACTGTGCGGATGGCGACGGCCTCGGCTTGGGCTAAGCGCTCACGCGCCTCCGCCTCACGGAAGGCTGCCTCCTTCTCACCTTCGGCCTTGAGGATCTGCGCCTGTTTCTCGCCATCGGCCTTGAGAATGGCGGCTTGGCGCAAGCCTTCCGATTCAAGAATGGCAGCACGCTTGTCGCGCTCGGCCTTCATTTGGCGCGCCATCGCATTTACTAGGTCCTTGGGCGGGGTGATGTCCTTGATCTCGATACGGGTGATCTTGGTGCCCCAGGGGGAGGTGGCCTCGTCCACTACGGTCAAAAGGCGAGCGTTGATCTCATCGCGTTTGGAGAGTAGCTCATCTAGGGCCATGGAACCCATGACGGTGCGGATATTGGTCATGGTGAGGTTGAGGATGGCGTACTCGAGGTTATGCACCTCATAGGCGGCCTTGGCGGCATCCAGCACCTGGAAGAACACCACGCCATCGACTTGGACCATGGCGTTATCCTGGGTGATGACTTCTTGCGAGGGTACGTCCAGCACCTGTTCCATCATGTTCATCTTGCGTCCGATGCGGTCGATGAACGGGACGATGAGGTTGAGGCCAGGCTCTAGGGTACGCACATAGCGACCGAAGCGCTCGACTGTGTATTTCATGCCTTGAGGGACGGTCTTGACCCCCGTGAGGATGAAGACCACAGCCAGGATCAGGAGCATGAGGGCGAAGCTGGACATGATGCGGCTCCTTGTATGTGTCTGCACTCGAGTGTAGTGCGTGCAGGCTTACAGCTCCATGTCAGGACGGGTATGCGCCACCCGTTGCCACAGGCTTAAGGAAGGCTCGACTTGGTTCATGGTGTAGAAGTGCAGGCCAGGGGCCCCGCCGGCGAGCAGGTCCTCGCACATCTTACCCACCACATCCAGGCCAAAGGCGTGGATGCTCTCGACATCGTCGCCCAAATCCTCTAGGCGCTTGCGCAGCCAGCGTGGGATCTCCGCACCGCAGGCATCCGAGAAGCGCGCAAGCTGGGTGTAGTTGGTGATCGGCATGATGCCGGGGACGATCGGAATGTCGAGTCCCATCCGTTCGCAGTCGTCCATGAAGCGAAAATAGGCATCGATGTTGTAGAAGTACTGGGTGATGGCACCATCCGCCCCGGCGCGCACCTTACGGGCGAAGTTTTCCAGGTCCACCTTGGCCGAGGGGGCCTGCGGGTGGATCTCGGGATAGGCGGCCACTTCGATGCGGAACCAGTCGCCGGTCACTTCGCGGATGAACTCAACCAGCTCGTTGGCGTAGCGCAGCTCGCCTGGGTCACGCATGCCGGAGGGCAGATCACCGCGCAGAGCGACAATGCGGCGGATGCCCTGCGCCTTGTAGTCCTCCAGAATGGCGCGGATTTGTGCTCGGGTGGAGCCGATACAGGAGAGGTGGGGGGCGGCCTCGATGCCCGAGTCGCGCTGGATCTCGGCCACAGTGGTGAAGGTGCGTTCCTGGGTGGAGCCACCCGCACCAAAGGTAACCGAGAAATAGCTTGGCTGCATGGACTTGAGGGCCTGCCAGGTGGCGCGCAACCTGGCCGCGCCTTCCTCGCTCTTGGGAGGGAAGAACTCGCAGCTGAAGGACGGTGGCGCAGAGCGGCGCATGATGCTTCCCCTTTAGTAGCGATAACTGTCCGGCTTGAACGGCCCTTCGACGGGCACGCCAAGGTAGTCCGCCTGGGCCGGGGTCAGACGGGTGATCACCCCGCCAAAGCCCTCGACCATGTAGCGGGCCACTTCCTCGTCCAAGGCCTTCGGAAGCACCTCGACCCGGATGTGGGCCGATTTTTCCTCGGGGGGAAGGTCGGCGAAGCGCTTGCCGTAGAGATAGATCTGCGCCAGCACCTGATTGGCGAAGGAGCCGTCCATGATCCGGCTCGGATGACCGGTGGCGTTGCCGAGGTTCACCAGACGTCCCTCGGAGAGCAGGATCAGGTAGTCATCGCTGGCAAGGTCCGGAGTTTGGCCGGCCGGCGTATCGCGGTAGACCTTGTGCACCTGCGGCTTGATCTCCTCCCACGCCCAGTGCTTGCGCATGTAGGCCGTGTCGATTTCGTTGTCGAAGTGGCCGATATTGCACACCACCGCGCCCTTTTTGAGGGCACGCAGCATCGGTGCGTCGCACACGTTGATATTACCGGTCGTGGTGACCAGAAGGTCGATCTTGCCGAGCAGAGTGCGGTCAATGCAGGCGTCGGTGCCATCGTTGATCCCGCCAAGATAGGGTGAGACGACCTCGTAGCCGTCCATGCAGGCCTGCATAGCACAGATGGGGTCGATCTCGCTGATTTTCACGATCATTCCTTCCTGGCGGAGCGAGGCCGCCGAGCCTTTACCCACATCACCATATCCGATGACCAGGGCCTGTTTGCCCGCCAGCAAATGATCCGTGGCCCGTTTGATCGCGTCATTCAGCGAATGGCGACAACCGTATTTGTTGTCGTTCTTGCTCTTGGTGACGGAGTCATTGACGTTGATGGCGGGGATTTTGAGCGTGCCTGCCGCGAGCATCTTCCACAGCCGGTGCACGCCGGTCGTGGTTTCCTCGGACACTCCGTGGATACCTTGCAAAAGCTCGGGGTATTTCGTGTGCATCAGTCCGGTCAGGTCACCGCCGTCATCCAGCAGCATGTTCGGCACCCAGCCATTGGGACCATGGATGGTTTGCTCGATACACCACCAGTATTCTTCTTCGGTCTCGCCCTTCCAGGCGAATACCGGAATACCTGCGGCGGCGATGGCCGCCGCAGCGTGATCCTGGGTGGAGAAGATGTTGCAGGACGACCAGCGTACTTCGGCGCCGAGAGCGACGAGGGTCTCGATCAGCACCGCCGTCTGAATGGTCATGTGCAAGGAGCCGGCGATCCGTGCCCCGGCAAGCGGTTTGGCGTCCTGGTACTTGCGGCGGATGGCCATGAGCGCGGGCATTTCGGTTTCCGCAATGCGGATCTCCTTGCGGCCCCACTCGGCTAAGGATAAGTCGGCGACTTTGAAATCAGTGAAGGACATGCAACGCTCTCCTAAAGGTTAGGACACGGGCGCCGTTGCATGGGTGTGCCCCAATCACCGAGCCTGACAGGATGCTCCCTGCTGCAGCGCCCCTCGGCGGATGGGGAAGTGATTACAGCCCGGCGGCGGCACGCAGGGCCTCGACCTTGTCGGTTCGCTCCCAGGTAAACTCGGGCTCCTCGCGGCCGAAGTGGCCATAAGCAGCCGTCTTGCGATAGATCGGTTGGATTAAGTCCAGCATCCTGATGATGCCATAGGGGCGAAGATCGAAAACCTCAGCGACGATGGCGGCAATACGGTCGTCGTCTATTTTGCCAGTGCCAAAGGTGTCTACGGTAATGGAGGTCGGCTCGGCCACGCCGATGGCGTAGGAGACCTGGATCTCGCAGCGCTCGGCGAGTCCTGCGGCAACGATGTTCTTCGCCACGTAGCGGCCGGCATAGGCGGCCGAGCGGTCCACCTTGGAGGGGTCCTTGCCGGAGAAGGCGCCACCGCCGTGGCGGCCCATGCCGCCGTAAGTATCGACGATGATCTTGCGCCCGGTTAGGCCGCAGTCACCCACCGGGCCGCCGATGACGAACTGGCCGGTCGGGTTGATGTGAAATTGGGTGTCCTTGTGCAGCCACTCGGCGGGGATGACCGGCTTGATGATGGTCTCCATCACCGCCTCCTGCAAATCCTTGTAGGCGATTGCTGGGTGGTGCTGGGTGGAGAGGACCACGGCATCCACCGCCACCGGCTTGCCGTCCACATAACGGATGCTGACCTGGCTCTTGGCATCAGGACGCAGCCAAGGCAGGGTGCCGTTCTTGCGTACCTTGGCCTGGCGCTTGACTAGGCGGTGGGCGTAGGTAATCGGTGCGGGCATGAGTACTTCGGTCTCATTGCAGGCAAAGCCAAACATCATGCCTTGGTCGCCCGCACCCTGCTCCTCATTGATGATGCGATCCACGCCTTGGGCGATGTCCGAGGACTGCTTGCCGATGGCGGAGAGTACGCCGCAGGTGCGGCCGTCAAAGCCGATCTCGGAGCTGTCATAGCCGATATCGACGATGACCTGGCGCACTAGCTCGTCAAGATCTACCCAGGCGGAGGTGGTCACCTCGCCAGCGAGCAAAACGAAACCGGTCTTCACCAGCGTCTCGCAGGCCACGCGGGCGTTCTTATCCTGCGCCAGGATGGCGTCGAGGATGGCGTCGGAAATTTGGTCGGCGATCTTGTCCGGATGGCCCTCGGACACGGATTCCGAGGTGAACACATAATCACGTTTCATCAAGGGCTCCTGGCGGCACGAGATTCAAGCTTCAGCATGATACCGTAAACGCGTTCGTTTTGCCTATGCGGTGAGCAGGTTGGGGAAGAGGGGGTGCCACGGCTGGCGCGAAGAAGGGATCAATAGCCGTAGGTACCCTTTAGGAGGTCGGCCTGACCTGCGTAAGTGGCGTTGGAGGCGGGTTCGAATCCGCTGGTGTTGAGGATTTTCAACATGGCGCGGCCTTCGGGGGTCTTGTCGGCTTGCAACAGGATCTGGCGGATCTTCGCCTGCGTCTCCGTCGGCACGCCAGGGGAGGCAGCAATGGCAAGGTGCGGTAGTGGCTTGGATGTGGTTACAACGTTCAAGTTGTCATAGAGAACGGCAATAGGGGTGGGGACCAAAGCGGCTACGACTTGGCCCTTGAGTACCATGTCGATCGCTTCTCGGGCGTTGTTGGCGTATTTGAAGTTGGGTTGGCGCAGTGGATTGGGGAACATCTCAAACAGCACCAAGGCGGATAGGTTGGGGGAGGCGATGGTAGCTACCGGCTTGCCGAGCAGTTCCTGGGGGTCGAGGATCGTGACATCGTCGCGGGTGACCAGCGACTGGCTGATGACCCCTGCAATCTTGGTCAGTACTGTGTAATGCTGGCGCTGGACGAGGAAGTCGATCATCGGAGCATTGTCTAAAGCCAGCTCATAACCTGAGCCTTTGCGCATCATTTCCCAGTGGGCAAGATAAGAGCCACTGGTGACTAGCTCCACAGGCGCACCGAGATTCTGGCTAAGATAATTCGCCATCTTGCTATAGGTGTTTTTCATCTCCGCTTGAGGCAGAAAAGGAGGAACGACAAGCCGGAAACCCGCGGCCTGCAGGCTGGAGGACAGGCTGAGAAACAAGAGGGCTACGAGGGTGAGTGTGCGGGTATTGGCTAAAAGGCGCATGTTGTCGGTATCCTTTGCGTCGGCATGGTGCAACAAGGTAAATGTCAGGAATTTACCCTGCGTGGTCTATGTGATTTCACTGATGTGTCCATCAGGTGAGTAAATGCGTGAGGTGATCTAAATCATGGTGCGAATGACCACCCCCCAGGCCGAGCTTGGCCGGTCTGCCCCCGATTTTGAACTGTCCGGTGTGGACGGACGACGCTGGCGGCTTGCAGACTGCCGCGGCGAGCGTGGCACTCTCGTCATGTTTATCTGCAATCACTGCCCCTACGTGCAGGCCATCCTCGATCGCCTTATCCGGGACGCGCGCGAGCTGGTGGGGTACGGTGTGCGGTGCGTAGCGATCAACCCCAACGATCCCATCGCCTATCCGGAGGATTCCTTTGACAACATGGTTCGTCTGGCCAAGGAAAAGGACTTCCCCTTCCCCTACTTATTCGATGAGTCTCAGGACGTGGCCCGTGCCTATGGAGCCGTCTGCACTCCGGACTTCTTTGGCTTCGATGCCGATCTGCGCCTGCGTTACCGCGGGCGGCTGGACGAGAGCCGCAAAGAGCCGCAGCCTGGGGCCCGGCGCGAGTTGTTCGAGGCGATGGTTCAGATTGCTCGCACTGGCGAGGGGCCAGCCGAGCAGTGGCCGAGCATCGGCTGCTCGATCAAATGGCGCGGCGTGGAGGAATGAGCCCCGCTAAGGCGGGTCCGGTTGCCCGATGGGGTGAACTGATGGAAAATGCGATCTTATCCCTTGATCCCTTGTGGGTTGTGCTTATACATGACCTCAAGCCGCCTCGCCGGGGCAAGAATTCCTTTCTCAACAATTGTTTAGGAGACCCCGCATGCCGACTCGTCGCGAGCTTGCGAATGCCATCCGTGTCCTGAGCATGGATGCGGTGCAGAAGGCCAAGTCCGGTCACCCGGGCGCCCCGATGGGCATGGCCGATATCGCCGAAGTCCTGTGGAATAGCCACATGAAGTACAACCCAGGCAATCCCAAATGGGTTGATCGTGACCGCTTCGTGCTGTCTAACGGGCACGGTTCCATGTTGCTCTATTCTTTGCTGCACCTGACCGGTTTTGATCTCAGCATGGAAGACATCAAGAACTTCCGTCAGCTGCATTCCAAGACCGCAGGACACCCCGAGTACGGCTATGCGCCGGGGGTGGAAACCACCACCGGTCCGTTGGGGCAGGGCATTGCCAACGCAGTAGGCATGGCTATTGCCGAGCGTACCTTGGCGGCCCATTTCAACCGTCCGGGCCACACCATTGTTGACCACTACACCTACGTGTTCATGGGGGACGGTTGTCTGATGGAAGGCCTGTCCCATGAAGCTTGTGCCATGGCCGGCACCCTGGGGCTGGGCAAGCTGATCGCCTTCTGGGACGACAACGGCATTTCCATTGATGGTCACATCAACGACTGGATGGAGCGTGATGTGGCCGGCCGCTTCGAGTCCTATGGTTGGCATGTCATTCGCAACGTGGATGGTCATGATGCCGAGGCCGTGGATGCCGCCATTCGTGCCGCCAAGGCCGTGACCGACAAACCGTCCCTGATCTGCGCCCGTACCATCATCGGTTACGGTTCGCCCAATCTATGCGGCAGCCACGACTGCCACGGTGCGCCGCTGGGTGAAGCCGAGATCGCCGCTGCGCGCGAATTCCTCAAGTGGCCGTACGAGCCGTTCGTGATCCCACAGGAAATCTATGACGGCTGGGATCACCGCGAACAGGGAGCGAAGGATGAGGCCGAGTGGCAGGCCCGCTTTGATGCCTATGCCGCCGAGTATCCGGAACTTGCGGCCGAGTTTACCCGCCGTATGGCCGGTGAGCTGCCAGCGAACTTCGTGGCCGAGATGGACAAGTTCATCGCCAAGGTCCAGGAGCAGATGCCGAACATCGCCTCCCGCAAGGCCTCGCAGAATGCCATCGAGGCGATGGGACCGGTCGTGCCCGAGCTGTTCGGTGGTTCGGCCGACCTGACCGGCTCCAACCTGACTAACTGGTCTGGTACCGTCAAGGTCACCCATGATAATGCCAACGGTAACTACATCTCCTGGGGCGTGCGCGAGTTCGGCATGGCCCATATGATGAACGGCATGGTCCTGCACGGCGGCTTCAAGGTCTACGGTGGCACCTTCCTGATGTTCATGGAGTTCATGCGCAACGCCCTGCGTATGTCCGCCCTGATGAAGATCCCGACCATCTACGTCTATACCCACGACTCCATTGGTCTGGGCGAGGACGGTCCGACCCACCAGCCCGTCGAGCAGCTCGCCACCCTGCGCATGATCCCGCGCTTCCACACCTGGCGTGCCTGTGATGCGATCGAATCCGCCGTATCTTGGAAGATGGCCATGCTGCGCAAGGATGGTCCTACCGCACTGGTGTTCTCGCGTCAGAACCTTAAGCCCATGGCGCGCACCCCCGAGCAGGTCAAGCTGATCGAGAAGGGTGGTTACGTGCTCAAGGATACCACCGGCAAGCCTGACCTGATCATTATTGCCACCGGCTCCGAGGTGGAGCTGGCCATGGACGCTGCCGAGGTGCTGGAAGGCAAGGGCAAAAAGATTCGCGTGGTCTCCATGCCCTCCACCTGCGTGTTTGATACTCAGGATCAGGCCTACCGAGACTCCGTCCTTATCCCAGGGGTCAAGCGCGTGGCCGTCGAGGCCGGCGTGACCGCCTTCTGGCGCAAATATGTTGGACTGGATGGCGCCGTGGTTGGCATTGATACCTTTGGTGAGTCAGGGCCGGCAAGTGCGCTGTTCAAACATTTCGGCTTTACCGTCGAGAATGTGGTCAAGACCTGCGAGTCCGTGCTGGCCTGATCCAGCCGCTCGAGTGGACGGCCAGCCCTCTGCTGGCGGTCCGCGCAACAATTCAACGATCCATCACAGGAGTAAGTAAACATGGCAATCCGCGTTGGTATCAACGGCTTCGGCCGCATCGGTCGCATGGTGTTCCGTGCCGCTGCCCAGGACTTCCCGGAAATCGAGATTGTTGCGATCAATGATCTGCTCGAGCCCGAATACCTAGCCTACCTGCTCAAGTATGACTCCGTGCACGGTCGCTTCAAGGGTGACGTTTCCGTCGAAGGCAACTACATGGTTGTCAACGGCAAGAAGATCCGTCTGACTGCCGAGCGTGATCCGGCCAACCTGAAGTGGGGCGAAGTCGACGTGGACGTGGTCGTGGAGTCCACGGGCCTCTTCCTGACCGAAGAGTCCTGTCAGGCTCACATCAAGGCCGGTGCCAAGAAAGTGGTCCAGTCCGCCCCGTCCAAGGACGCCACCCCGATGTTTGTTTACGGTGTGAACCACACCACTTACGCTGGTCAGACCATCATCTCCGCCGCGTCCTGCACCACCAACGGCCTGGCGCCGATGGCCAAGGTGCTGAACGACACGTTCGGTATCAAGCGTGGCCTGATGACCACCGTGCACGCCGCCACGGCTACCCAGAAGACCGTCGACGGTCCGTCCTCCAAGGACTGGCGCGGTGGCCGCGGTATCCTGGAGAACATCATCCCGTCCTCCACCGGCGCAGCCAAGGCCGTGGGCGTTGTGCTGCCGGAGCTCAAGGGCAAGCTGACCGGCATGGCCTTCCGCGTTCCGACTTCTGACGTGTCTGTTGTTGACCTGACCGTCGAGCTGAACAAGGAAGCCACCTACGCTGACATTTGTGCCGCCATGAAGGCCGCCTCCGAAGGCGAGCTGAAAGGCGTGCTCGGCTATACCGAAGATGCGGTCGTCTCCACCGACTTCCGCGGCGTGAGCGCCCCGTCCGTATTCGATGCCACCGCCGGCATCATGCTCGACCCGACCTTCGTCAAGCTGATCGCCTGGTACGACAACGAGTACGGCTACACCTGCAACCTGATGCGCATGGTTCGTCATATCGCGCAGTAAGGCACAGGGATGAAGGGGGGCCGCTCCCCCCTTTTTCCATCCGGGAGCCATCGTCTAAGCCTCGAACGGCTTAGACGATTGCTTTGATGTTTTTGCCCGCATTGTAAGGAGAACGACATGTCCGTCATCAAGATGACCGATCTCGATCTGGCCGGTAAGCGCGTCCTGATCCGCGCTGACCTCAACGTCCCCGTCAAGGATGGCAAGGTCACCTCGGATGTGCGCATCCGCGCCACCCTGCCAACCATCGAGCACGCACTGAAGGCCGGCGCCAGGGTCATGGTCATGTCGCATCTGGGCCGTCCAACCGAGGGCGAGTACAGCGAGGAGAATTCCATCAAGCCGGTCGCCGAGCATATGAGCAAGCTGCTGGGCAAGCCGGTGCGTCTGGTCAAGGACTACCTTGATGGCGTCGAAGTCGGGGCGGGCGAGGTCGTGCTGTTCGAGAATGTCCGCTTCAACGTGGGCGAGAAGAAGAATGCCGACGATCTGGCCAAGAAGTACGCTGCTCTGTGCGATGTGTTCGTGATGGACGCCTTCGGCACCGCCCACCGCGCCGAAGCCTCCACTCACGGCGTGGCCAAGTATGCTCCCATCGCCTGTGCCGGTCCCCTGCTCGCTGCTGAGCTCGAGGCCCTGGGCAAGGCCCTGCAAGCACCGGCTCGCCCGCTGGTGGCCATTGTCGCCGGTTCCAAGGTTTCCACCAAGCTGACCATCCTTGACTCCATGTCTGAGAAGGTGGATAGCCTGATCGTCGGCGGTGGCATTGCCAACACCTTCATGCTGGCCGCAGGTCTGCCGATCGGCAAATCGCTGGCCGAGCCGGATCTTGTGCCTGAGGCGAAGAGTATCATGGACAAGATGGCCGCCCGCGGCGCCAGCGTGCCGATCCCGGTGGACGTGGTCTGCGCCAAGGAGTTCTCCCCGACGGCCGAGGCGACTGTCAAGGACGTCAAGGATGTGGCCGCCGACGATATGATCCTCGACATCGGTCCCAAAACTGCGCAGATGCTGGCCGACAGCCTCAAGGCCGCCGGCACCATCGTCTGGAACGGCCCGGTCGGCGTGTTCGAGTTCGATCAGTTCGGCAATGGCACCAAGACCCTGGCCATGGCGATCGCCGAATCCAAGGCTTTCTCCATCGCCGGTGGCGGCGACACCCTGGCGGCGGTCGACAAGTACGGCATCGCTGACAAGGTCAGCTACATCTCCACGGGCGGCGGTGCCTTCCTTGAGTTCCTCGAGGGCAAGGTCCTGCCCGCCGTCGCGATCCTGGAAGAACGCGCTAAGGGTTGATTTCTGATTTCTGGCCAAGGATGGCCTTCACTCCCTGTCTGAGAGTTGAATACGCGTGAAGCGACGCACCAAGATTGTGGCCACCCTGGGGCCGTCCACCGATAACCCCAAGGTCATTGAGGACCTCATCCGCAATGGCGTGGATGTGGTTCGTCTGAATTTCTCCCACGGCCAGCCCGAAGACCACATGAATCGCGCCCGCATGGTGCGTGAGGCGGCGACCCGGCTCGGTCGGCATATCGCCATTCTTGGCGACCTGCAGGGGCCGAAGATTCGTATTGACCGCTTCAAGGAAGGGAAAATCTTTCTCGAGGACGGTGCCCCCTTCATCTTCGATGCCGCCCTGGGTAAAGACGATGGCGATCAGGAACGCGTGGGTCTGACCTACAAGCAGCTCGTGGACGATGTGCGCGAAGGAGACACCCTCCTGCTGGATGATGGACGCCTGGTGTTTCGGGTCGATAAGGTCACCGGTAGCGAGATCCACTGCACCACGCTGGTCGGCGGTGTGCTGTCCAACAACAAGGGCATTAACCGCCAGGGCGGCGGCCTGTCCGCCCCCGCCATCACCGCCAAGGATCGCGCTGACATCAAGATCGCCGCTGAGATCGGTGTCGATTACATCGCCGTGTCTTTCCCGCGCAGCGCGGCCGACCTGCACGAGGCGCGCAGCCTGCTGAAGGCAGCGGGGTCCCAAGCCAGCATCGTGGCCAAGGTCGAACGTGCCGAGGCCGTGCAGCGCATCGACGAGATCATCGAGGCGTCGGAAGCCATTATGATTGCGCGCGGCGATCTCGGCGTGGAGATCGGCGATGCCGAGCTTCCTGCCGTGCAGAAGGAGTTCATCCGCAAGGCGCGGGATGCCAAGCGTGCGGTCATCACCGCCACGCAGATGATGGAGACTATGATCACCAATCCGATCCCCACCCGGGCGGAGGTGTTCGATGTCGCCAATGCCGTGCTGGATGGTACTGATGCGGTGATGCTCTCGGGTGAGACCGCCTCCGGCAAATATCCGGCGAAGGTTGTGGCCACCATGGCCCACATCTGCGCCCGCGCCGAAAGCCAGATCCAGGCGAAGATGAGTGTTCCGCCGCTCGACACCCGCTTTGAGCGCGTGGACGAGACCATCGCCATGTCAGCCATGTACGCCGCCAACCATATGGCGGTGCGAGCCTTGGTTGCCCTGACCGAATCCGGATCGACCCCCTTGTGGATGTCACGGGTGAACTCCTTGATTCCGATCTACGCCTTCACCCGGCATGAAGCCACCGCCCGACGCGCTGCACTCTACCGTGGGGTCGTTCCGATCCATTTCCCCTATGAGACCACCGATCATGCCGAGGTCAACCGTATGGTGGTCGCCGAGTTGCGCCGTCGCGAGATCCTCGAGGATGGCGATCTGGTCATCATCACCAAGGGTGACCTGATGGGCGAGATGGGCGGCACGAACGCGATGAAGATCGTGCGCGTCGGTGAAGTCATCCGTCCCGGCACCGAATGAACCCAAGGGGGAACGCCCAGTGTGTTTCCCCGCGAGCTTGCGATACACTCGAGCGACTATGGCGCTTGCAACGCTTCCACTTCACTTGAACCCCTAAAGGAGAACGCACATGGCACTGATCTCCCTGCGTCAGCTGCTGGACCATGCCGCTGAGAACGGTTATGGCATGCCGGCCTTCAACGTCAACAATATGGAGCAAATCCACGCGATCATGCAGGCCGCCGACAAGGTCGATAGCCCGGTGATCCTGCAAGGTTCCGCCGGTGCGCGCTCTTACGCGGGTGAGCCGTTCCTGCGCCACCTGGTAGCTGCCGCGGTTGAAATGTACCCACACATCCCTATCGTCATGCACCAGGATCACGGTTCCGACCTCGGCGTCTGCCTGCGCGCCATCCAGTCCGGCTTTACCTCCGTGATGATGGATGGCTCTCTGATGCCTGACATGAAGACTCCAGCTTCCTACGAGTACAACGTCAGCATCACCCGCAAGGTCGTCGAGATGGCCCACACCGGCGGTGTGTCCGTCGAGGGCGAGCTGGGCTGCCTGGGCTCCCTTGAGACCGGCAAGATGGGCGAGGAAGATGGCCATGGTGCGGAAGGCGAGCTGGACCACTCCATACTGCTGACCGATCCGGAAGAGGCTGCCCAGTTTGTGCGTGAGACTGACGTCGATGCCCTGGCGATCGCCATCGGCACCTCCCACGGTGCCTACAAGTTCACCCAGAAGCCCACCGGCAAGGTCCTGCGCATCGACCGCGTCAAGGAAATCCATGCCCGCATTCCGGGCGTGCACCTGGTCATGCACGGCTCGTCCTCCGTGCCGGAAGAGTGGCTGACCATCATCAACAACTATGGCGGCGATATGGGGCAAACCTATGGTGTGCCCGTGGAGGAAATCGTCGAGGGCATCAAGCACGGTGTGCGCAAGGTCAACATCGACACCGACCTGCGCATGGCCTCCACCGGTGCCATCCGCAAGCATCTGCACGACAACCCGTCCAACTTTGACCCGCGTAAATTCCTCAAGGAGGCCACTAAGGCGATGGCTGGCATCTGCCAGGCCCGCTTCGAAGCCTTCGGTTCCGCAGGCATGGCCTCCAAGATCAAGCCGATTTCCCTGGACGACATGCGCAAGCGTTACGAGTCCGGCTCGCTCAAGCAGCAGGTCAATTAATCGCCTGGCGATTGTACCCCCTTCAGAGAGCGGCCTCCGGGCCGCTTTTTTTGTGCCCGGGTCTTGGAAATCCGCCGCACGGGGATGGGGCGGCCATCCCGGCAAGGGGCGGCCTCTGCCCCATCTCTGTGCAGAGGGACGGTTGTCGATCCGCACACGGCGGCCTTAGAGGGCCGCCGGAGAATGGCTCAAGCATTGCGAGCCAATGGACCACGATGGACAGCAATACGATAAAAACTGAACAGGTGCGCTTGAAGATCATGGCGCGCCGCCTCCTGGGGGGTTAACGTGGACACCTTCCATATGGCCCAGGAACCTTCTCATGCGCGCAAGATGCTGCAACATGCGCAGGAGTTCGAGAGCGAAAACCTGATCCTGCTGGCGATGGGACTTTACGAGGCCCTGGGGCTGTTGGAAGAGATGCAGCCTAGGACGTCACCGAAGCAAGCTGAATCAAACCCAAAGGAGGGAGGAAACAAGGAGTACGGTAGGTGCATCTTTGGCGCACGTGGGTAGTCGAGAAGGTGGTTCTGGCAGCCTCTTGCTCACCGCCAGAGTGGAAAAACGGTTCCTTGGGAACGGCCAAGAGGATGTCTTGTTCAATAAACTTCATTGAACTGTTGCGTCGTTCGGACAAACTCGCAAGAAACCGGAGGCGAGTGTATGACCCCGAACCCCCTGATACGCTCGTTCGAGCGTTTGTTGAAGGCTCGTGCCTTGCAGGTGCACTTCCGAAAGTCGTCGTTCTCCCGTGCCATAGGCAGGAAGGCGGATAGTGTTGATGCGCATGAATACGTCGCCGCGTTGAGCGAATGGGCGCGGGCGGAGGAAGCCGCCCTGTTCTCCCGCCTCGAGAGCCATCCCGAGGGGCTGACGGAGGAGGAGGCGCGCGCACGATGGGCGCGTGAGGGGGCGAATGCTTTGGATTTGGATCGCCCGCCCTCCATCCCTCGCCGTCTTTGGCTGGCCTACCGTACCCCGTTTAGCGTGCTGCTCAGTGTGCTGGCCCTCATCTCCGGTCTGACCGGGGATGCGCTTGGCAGCGGGGTGATCCTGCTCATGGTGTTCCTGGCCACCGTCACCCGCTTTGTCGAAGAGCTCAAATCCAGCCGAGCGGCTGAACGGCTGAAGGCCATGGTGCACACTACGGCTGCGGTGCAGCGCCGCCTTGCAGACGATGCCCCCCCAAGCGTCGCTGAACGTCCAGTCAGCGAATTGGTTCGTGGGGACATCATCCATCTGGCCGCCGGCGACATGATTCCGGCCGACTGCCGCCTCCTCGCCAGCAAGGATCTGTTCATCAACCAGGCGGCGCTGACCGGCGAGTCGATGCCGGTGGAAAAGTTTCCGCACCTTGATGAAAAAGGTGCGGCTAATCCGCTTGAGGCCGCCAATCTGGTCTTTACCGGCAGCAACGTGGTTTCGGGGACGGCCTCGGCCATTGTTCTGACCACTGGGGCACGCACCTATTTTGGCCATCTTGCCCGGCATACCCAGGCGACAGAGACCACGGCCAGCCATTTTCAAGCGGGCATGAACAGCGTCAGCTGGCTGCTCATCCGTTTCATGCTGGTGATGGTGCCGCTGGTATTGTTGATCAACGGCTTCAGCAAGGGCGACTGGTTGCAGGCCACCTTATTCGCCCTGTCAATCGCAGTTGGATTGACACCCGAAATGCTGCCGATGATCGTTACCACTGCGCTGGCGCGTGGGGCGGTGAACATGGCTAACCGTAAGGTGGTGGTCAAGAGGCTGGATGCCATCCAAAACTTCGGGGCCATCGATGTGCTATGCACGGACAAGACAGGCACCCTGACCCAGGATAAGGTGGCGCTCATCCTGCATGTGGATGCAGAGGGGCGCCCCTCGCGGGCCGTGCTGGAGTTTGCCTTCCTCAACAGCTACTACCAGACCGGGCTGCGCAATTTGCTGGATGTTGCGGTGCTGGAACGGGTGGAGATGCGCGATCAGCTCCAGATTGCCACACGCTATCGCAAGATTGACGAGGTTCCCTTTGATTTTCAGCGTCGGCGGATGTCGGTGGTCGTCGAGGAGGCGGCGCATCACCACGAACTGATCTGCAAAGGCGCGGTAGACGAAGTCATGGCCGTCTGCGCATACATCATGCAGGACGGCCAGCCGGTGCCGCTGGATGAGGCGCGGCGGCAATCTGTGCGCCGTCGGGTGGAGGGGTATAACGCGGAGGGGTTGCGCGTCATTGCCGTGGCCATGCGCGAGTTGCCCATGGCGCAGACGGTCTACAGTATGGCGGATGAGCGTGAGCTGACCTTGATCGGCTTTGTCGCTTTTCTCGACCCGCCCAAGGAGAGCGCGCGTCCGGCGCTGGAGGCGCTGCGCAAGCATGGGGTGCGCGCCAAGGTGCTTACCGGAGACAACACACCGGTGACGCGCAAGGTCTGTCTTGAGGTCGGACTGGATGTTGAGCGCGTGATCGAGGGGCCCGAGATCGAGGCGATGAATGATGCCGCTCTTGCGCGGGCGGTTGAGCAGTGCGACGTGTTTACCCGCTTAACGCCTTTGCAAAAGGAACGCATCGTGCGCGCCCTACGAGCCAAGGGGCATGTGGTCGGCTTTCTGGGCGATGGCATCAACGACGCGGCGGCGCTGCATGCCGCGGACATCGGCATTTCGGTGGACAGCGCGGTGGACATCGCCAAGGAATCCGCCGACATCGTCCTGCTAGAGAAAAGCCTCTTGGTGCTGCACGAGGGCGTGGTCGAGGGGCGGCGCACCTTCACCAACATGCTCAAGTACTTGAAGATGACGGTCAGTTCCAACTTCGGGAATGTGCTCTCGGTGTTGGTGGCGAGCCTCTTCTTGCCCTTCTTGCCGATGTTGCCCATCCAGCTACTTTTGCAAAACCTGTTGTATGACTTCTCCCAGATGGCTGTGCCGTTCGATCGGGTGGACGAGGATGTCCTGCAAAAGCCGCTGGTCTGGGCGCCGGAGGACATCGCCCGCTTCATGCTCTACTTCGGTCCCATCAGCTCGCTGTTCGATCTCATCACCTTTGCCATCCTCTGGTTCGGCTTTGGGATCAATAACCCCGACGTACAGGGGGTATTCCAGACCGGTTGGTTCCTGGTGGGGCTGTTTACCCAGACCATCATCGTGCACATGATCCGTACCCCCTACATCCCCTTCCTGGAGAGCCGTTCTGCGCCGCTGCTGATGATTGCCAGTCTCTTAATCATGTCCACCGGCTTGATTCTGACGCTGGGCCCCTGGGCACCGGCCTTTCATTTCGTCCATCTACCGACAGCTTTCTTCCCGGTGCTGGCGGGCATCGTTCTCGGGTATATGGTCTTTACTCAGGCGATGAAGGGCTTTTACGTGCGTCGATATGGCTGGCGCTGACGGAACCGTTCGGGTTGTCAGTGTACAAGCGGCCTGGCGCAGAGGCAGCAGCTCTCGGCCTTGCACGCTCTGGTAGGCCGGTTCGAGCAGGATACCTGTGAGCCCAGACGGAACACGGCGGATGCGGTCGCTATCGGGACGATGCCGCGGCATCCTGCCGCGCCAGGGGCTCAGCAGGCAAGGGGTAGGCGCAGGAGCGCTTGAGCGGCCGCACGGTCGGCCCCATACGGCAGGGTGAAGAGGGGGGCGCCGGTCCACAGGCGCAGGTCGGCGAGGTTGTCCATGCCGCGCGGCCGTTCCGGCTCGAGCTGGTTGAGAACGACCCCGGCGAGCTTGAGACCGTAGTGGGTGATGGCGTGGATGCCGAGCAAGGCCTGGTTGATGGCGCCCAGGCGATCAGGCACAACCAGCAGTACCGGCAGGTCGAGCGCGGCGGCGAGGTCGGCGTTGAGGGCGTCTTCGGCCAGCGGGGCGAACAGCCCGCCGGTGCCCTCGACGATCTGCAGATCGGCCTCCTCCGGCATAGCACAGGCCGCAGCCAGTTCGTCGAGGAACAGCTTTCGCTTCATGCGCCGCGCGGCGCGCGGGGGACTCAAGGGTTCGTGCAGGGGGTGTGGGCAGACGGCTTCGAGCGCCTCCCAGCCGCCGGCGGCCCGGCGCAAGGCTTCGGCATCCTGTGGCACCAGCCGGCCGTCGATCTTTGCGCACCCAGATTCCACGGGTTTACGCACCGCTACTTTGCAGCCTTGTTCCGTCAGTGCCTCGGTCAGACGGCTAGCGAGGTAGGTCTTGCCCGCACCGGTGTCGGTCGCGGTGATGAACAGGCCGGTGGCCATCACCCGCTGAGGGCCTCGAAGCGTCCGCTTTGCGGGTTCCAAGCCTGCAGCACACCGCGCGCTATGTCGAAGTGCCAGCCGTGCAGCTTGAGCTTCCCTGCCTCAACCCGCGCCTTCACCATCGGGAAGGTCATGAGGTTGTCCAGCGAGGCGAGGATAGAGGCCTTCTCGCACTCCAGGGCCAGGCGGTCTATGTCGGCCTCTGGGTAATCCGCACGCGCGCGCTCATAGGCCGGGCGGGCCAAGGCCAGCCAGCGGCCGACCAGGCTCGGGCTGTCGATGCGGGCCTCGGCGGGGTGTTCGCACAGGGCGCGGATGCCGCCGCACTGGGAGTGGCCGTTGATAATGATGTGCTCGACTTCGAGCACGTTCACGGCGTATTCGATGGCCGCGCTCACCCCGTGCTGGCCAGCATTGGTTTCATAGGGCGGAACGATGTTGGCAACGTTGCGGATGATGAACAAATCGCCGGGTTGGGTACCAAACACAATGGCCGGATCGACCCTTGAATCGGAACAGGCAAGAAACAGCACGCGTGGACGTTGGCCTTCACGCACCAAGGCCTGATAGTACGGGTCGTTGCATTCGAAATGCGCGCGGTGAAAACGCCTAAAGCCTTCGACCAGCTTGTCAATCGGGGTGTGGTGGTTACACATGGTGGGTTCCTTACGCAGTCAGACGCCGGATCGCCTCGCGGTACTTGCTGGCGGTGCGCTCGACGATCTCGGGGGGAAGCTCCGGGCCCGGCGGGGTTTTGTCCCAGTCTAGTGTTTCCAGAAAGTCGCGCACGAACTGCTTGTCGAAGCTCTCCGGGTTTTGGCCTGGGGCGTAGGTATCAAGGGGCCAGAAGCGCGAGGAATCAGGGGTGAGCACCTCGTCGATCAAGTGCAGGATGCCGTGCTCGTCGATGCCGAACTCGAACTTGGTATCGGCGATGATGATGCCGCGCTGCAAGGCATAGTCGGCCGCCTCCTTGTAGATATGCAGGGTCATGTCGCGTACCTGTTCGGCGAGCTTGGGGCCGACCAGCCTGACGGTGGCCTCGAAGTCGATGTTCTCATCGTGCTCGCCCACCGCGGCCTTGCTGGAGGGGGTGTAGATGGGCTCCGGTAGTTTGTCGGCCAGCCTTAGCCCCGCAGGCAGGGGGATGCCGCACACCTTGCCTGTGGCCTGATAGTCCTTCCAGCCGGAGCCGATCAGATAGCCGCGCGCGATGGCCTCGATCGGCAGCGCCTTGAGCTTCTTCACCAGCATGGTGCGCGGGGCGAGCATCGCGCGAAGCTGGGCATCTGGGATCACGTCCTCAAGGGTGAGATCGGTGGCCAGGTGATTGGGGATCAGCTTCTCAAAACGCTTGAACCAGAACAGGGCGGTTTGGGTGAGTACCTCGCCCTTGCCCGGGATGGGGGTGGGCAGGATCACGTCGAAGGCGGAGAGCCGGTCGGTGGTGACGATCAGCAGATGCTTCTCATCCACCCCGTAGATGTCACGCACCTTGCCGCGATGGATCAGGGGGAGGTTCGGGATGTGGGAGTCGAAGAGGGCGGAGGTCATGGCGGCGTCCGAGGCACAGGATGACCAACATTCTACCCGGATCGGGGGGCGGTGTGTGCTTCGAGCCAGCTTAGCCAGTGCAGGGCATGCTCGCGGCTGGTCCCGCACATCTCCTCACTGGGCTTGAGCGAACTGCAGACGGTCGGGCGCTCCGGCCGCCCAAAGATCATGCAGTGGTCTGCCTCGTCGAGCTGGACACAGCGGACCCCAGCGGGCTTGCCGTCAGGCATGCCGGGGATCGGGCTGCTGATGGAGGGGGCGATGCAGCAGGCGGCGCAGTGGGGACGGCAGTTCATGTCACGCGTAGGCCAAAGCCTTGCATAAGGCGCCGGGTGGCGAAATCTGGCTGGCCGGAGGTGAATACGGCGAGGTCCTCGTCCGCCGGTTCGACGGCATCCATAAGCGGCGACACCACGCGCCGAGCCTGGCGGGCGATGGCTTCCGCCGGGTCCAACCAGTCCACCGGCCAGGGGGCCAGGCGGCGGAAAACATTGGCGAGGAAGGGGTAGTGGGTGCAGGCCAGCACCACGATGTCAGTACGCTGGCCATTCTGATCGATGAAGCAGGGGGTGATTTCTGCTCGTACGGCCTCATCATCAATGGGCTCGCCGCGAATGTAGGTCTCAGCCATGCGGGCTAAGTGGGGGGAGCCAACCAGCTGGACATGCTGATTCTGTGCATACGTGGCGATCAGCTCCCGTGTGTAGGCCCGCCGGATGGTTCCCGGGGTGGCCAGCACGGACACCACGCCGGAGCGCGTGCGCTCCGCGGCAGGCTTGATGGCAGGGACGGTACCGATGAAACGCGTCCCGGGGAAGGCCGCGCGCAGATCAGCTCCCGCCAGGGTGAAGGCGGTGTTGCAGGCAACGATGACTGCTTCCGGGGTGTAAGTTTCGAGAAGACGTGCAAAAAGCGCGAGGATGCGGGCCTTGAGCGACTCCTCCTCCCAGCCCCCGTAGGGAAAGCCGACGTCATCTGCGACGTAGATGAACTGCCGCTCGGGCATGAGCACTCGCGCCTCGCGCAGCACGGTCAGCCCGCCGATGCCTGAATCAAAAACGAGGATAGGGCGGGGTATCTTTGGGCTATGGTGGATCAACAGTCAGCGCAGAAGGGTGTCGAGATGATCCACCGCCTCTGCCCAGTCGGCATCCTCCGCCAGGGCCTCACGCAGAAATTGTTTTTGTCCTTCGCTCCAGAACGGGGCGTCCGCCAAGGCAAGGTCATGGGCCAGAGGGCGGTGGCGTGCGATGAAGGCTTCGATCGACGGTGCATCGTTGGCAAGGCCCAGTTGGGCAAACAGTTCGCTCAGGGGGTGGAAGCCGTGCTCCATAAATCACCTCAGTTCTGCTTGATCGCCAAGCTTACAGTGTAGTCTTTGCCCTGCTTTACTTTCTCATAGTTGCCAAACATCTCCACCAGGGTGCGTTTGAAGAACTCGCGCAGGCCGGAGATGGTGACGAGCACGATGCGGCCGCCAGGTTTGAGGCGGGCGCGGGCATCGTCGAGCATGATGTAAAGCATCTCCTTGCCGACCTTGGCCGGGACATTGGAGACGATGACATCGAAACGGCGATCTTTGGGGATGTGCGCCAGGCCATTGCTGAGCATGGCCTCGGCGTTCTGGATGCGGTTGAGCTCAATGTTCTTCTTGGTGTACTCCACCGCCACGAAGTCCTTGTCCACCAGGAGCGTTTTGCCTTGTGGAGCGAGGCTTGCGAGGGTGAGGCCCAAAGGTCCATAGCCGCAGCCCAGGTCGAGAATGTCGTCGCTGGGGTTGAGCTCAATCTGACGATCTTCGAACTGCTTGAGTAAAAGCCAGCTGCCACTGTCGATCTCACGCGGAGAGAATAGGCCCCAGGTGGTAAGAAAGCGCATCGGACATCCGGCGAGGGTAGCCTCGATCCGGTTGTCCTCGCGCCACTGCTCGATCTGCTGGGCGAGTGGCTTGGGGTCGATGCTCATGAGGTCTTCTTTGCGCAGTCCGCACACAGGCCGTGAATCTCCATGCGTGTGCGGGTGGGTTGGAAGCCGGTGGGGGCGATGGCGCGGGCGATGGCTACATCCAGCTCGGGGATTGCTAGCTCATCAACCCGGCCGCAGCCGGTGCAGATCAGCAGGCGGGCCTCGTGCGGCTTGTCTGGGTGGGAGCAGCCGACAAAAGCCTTGAGGCTGTCTACGCGGTGGATGAGGCCCTGTTCGAGCAGGAAGTCGAGCGCGCGGTAGACGGTGGGGGGCTTGACCGTGTGGTCCTCCGTGGAGAGTCGGTTGAGCAGATCATAAGCCTTGACCGCCTCGTGGCTGGCCCAGATCAGTTCCAGTACACGGCGGCGCAAGGGCGTCAGGCGGGCGCCGTGGTTCTGGCACAGCGTTTCCGCCTGGTCCAGAGCGTGGGCCAGGCAGTGGTCATGATGGGTGCAGTGCGACATGGGCCTAGCTTGACGGATCGGCCGCCATCGGTAAAGCCTTGGTCCTCAGTGCCCATGATCGTGGTGCCCGGGAGCGCTCCCCAGCATGAGCTGGTATTGCAGGAAGACTTGGTTGAACGACTTGCGCACGGCATCAAACCGCCCATCGCCATCCACGTCCTCGGCCACTGGGACGTGTGCGCGGGAGAATTGCAGGCGCAGTTTCTGCCGCGCATCGATGCGCCAGGTGGCCACTGCGCTCCAGCGGTTCATCTCCTCGAATTCGCTGGTCTGGCGCGGGCAGGGCTTGTTCTGGTAGGGCGGCAGGCAGTAGAGCGGCGAGCCGCTGCGCACCGCCTCGTGCGTGTGGCCGGCGAGATCATAGCGCAGGCCGACTTCCCAGCGCGGGGCGATGCCGTAGAGTGCCTGGACGACGAAGGCGTCCACGTGCAGCTCGCGCGGCATGCCCATGTTCCAGGGCTTGGTGTCGTGGTAGGTCAGGGTCAAATCCTTGCTCTGGTAGTAATACTCGGCCGAGAGCTTGAAGTCCCCCTCGCCCTGCGTGCCTCCGGCATGCCGGTGGTAGCCGAGGTCCAGACCGGCAGTCCAGGTCTCCCCCTCTAGGGCGTGGTCGGCGTCGTTGATACCGGGGTGGTAGGTGTGCAACTCCTGGTGCTGGCGTCCCTTAATGTAGGACACGCCGCCAAATACGTGATGTCCCTTGGCCGGTTCGAACCCGGACTTGAGGAACGTCGTCCACACCCGCGGCCAATCCTTGTCGCCCTCGAAGGGCACGTCGACGCGATTGCCCCTGGTGGTGAGGTAGCCCTGCGTCGGGCCGACATAGGCGGCGACCCCTTCGTTGCCGCCCGAGATCGCCTCCACCCCCAGGCGAAGGTTGAAGGGCAGCTTGGGTGACCAGTCGAACTGGAGGCCGTTGCCGCGCAGGCCACCGGCAAACAGCATCTGGTAGGGTAGGGCCTGATCGACGAAGTCCCACTCATGCGGGTGCAGGTTGTTCTGCTGGCCCACGTCGCTGTAGAAGCGTCCCCCCTTGAG
>JARJMX020000177.1 GCA_029335925.2 Gammaproteobacteria bacterium | reverse complement strand
GTTGCCCCCTCCCTCAGGGTGAGGGGCTAGGGATACTCCCTTGGGGCCGCCATGGACGGGGTTGTGGAGACCGAGTGAAAGGGCCATGGATGGCCCTTTCAGCCCCGCCGCGACAGGATGTCGCGTCGGGACGACTCAGTCGGAGCGGCCCCGGCCATGGCTTGCCCGAAGGGCGACCCCGCGGGGGTGCCCTTTCTTTGGA
This sequence comes from Gammaproteobacteria bacterium, assembly GCA_029335925.2. Classification (GTDB taxonomy): domain Bacteria; phylum Pseudomonadota; class Gammaproteobacteria; order Halothiobacillales; family Halothiobacillaceae; genus Thiofaba. The sequence goes on along the minus strand of JARJMX020000177.1, from coordinate 23,755 downwards.
CAAGCAAAGCAAAGACACTCGCTCGCCTCAGCAAGCATTTTTCATGAAGCGCAAACCATCCAAGCGGGCGAAACAAAACCTTCGAAGGGTTTTCAAAACCACTGTCGGGGGCCTTGTTTCGCCTGTCTCCCACCGTACCGGCTTCGTAGATATGCTCGTTGTGGCGGGCGACCCAATTCCTTTGTTCTTCGCGAAAGAAACGCGCTCCCGCAAGGCCGCCCTTCGGAATCCCGTGCTGCTAGGCTGTTCAAGGGGGTGAACCGGCCTTCCATGGTCGCCTCATCCCCTTGCCCAACCTGGCATCACAGCAGCCTTGAGGGAGAATTTTGGCCGCTCTTCCGCAAGCAGGAGAGGCGTGTAAAGAGTTCGTTTTCCTTACACGACCACGCGTTGTTTGCCCGCTGGGGGCATCACTCACTGGCCGAAGCTCGCCCGGCGCGCTTGCGCTCGTTCTCGGTCAGGTGCTTCTTGCGGATACGTATCGCCTTCGGCGTAACCTCAACCAACTCATCATCGTTGATGAACTCCAGCGCCTGCTCCAGGGTGAAGCGGATCGGTGGAGTGAGGATGATGGCCTCGTCCGAGCCGGAGGCACGCACGTTGGTCAGCTTCTTGCCCTTCAGCACGTTGACGGTAAGGTCGTTATCGCGCGAGTGAATGCCAATCACCTGTCCCTCGTATACCTCCTCGCCGTGGCCGATGAACAGGCGACCGCGCTCCTGTAGGTTAAAGAGGGCATAGCCCAGCGCCTTGCCAGTCTCATTAGCGATGAGCACACCGTTGATGCGCTGGCCGACGGTGCCAGGACGGTACTCACCGTAGTGATCGAACACCGAGAACAACAGGCCGGTGCCCTGGGTGGCGGTCAAAAACTCCGTGCGAAAGCCAATCAAGCCGCGCGAGGGGATGATGTATTCCAGTCGTACCCGGCCCTTGCCGTCCGGCTGCATGTTCTTAAGCTCGCCGCGGCGCATGCCTAGCTTTTCCATCACCGCGCCCTGGTGCTGCTCCTCAATGTCGACCACCAGCTGCTCGTACGGCTCCTGCTTGACCCCGTCCACCTCGCGGATGATGACCTCGGGACGGCCGATGCCGAGCTCAAAGCCCTCGCGGCGCATGTTCTCGATCAGTACCGAGAGATGCAGCTCGCCGCGGCCGGAGACGCGGAACTTGTCCGCATCTTCGGTATCCTCAACCCGCAGGGCGACGTTGTGCAACAGCTCCTTGTTCAGGCGCTCGCGGATCTGGCGGCTGGTGATGAACTTGCCTTCCTTGCCGGCGAAGGGTGAGGTGTTGACCTGGAAGGTCATGCTCACGGTCGGCTCGTCCACGGTCAAAGGCGGCAGCATCTCCACGTTGTCCGGGTCGCACACGGTGTCGGAAATGAACAGCGGATCAAGGCCGGAGAAGGCGATGATGTCGCCTGCCTGGGCCTCGGGCACCTCGACGCGCTCCAGGCCGTGAAAGCCCATGATCTGCAACACCCGGCCAGAGCGGATATTGCCATCGCGGTCGATCACCTTGACAGGGGTGTTGGTCTTGATCTTGCCACGCTTGATACGACCCACACCGATGATACCCATAAATGGGTTGTAATCGAGGCTGGAGACCTGCAGCTGGAATGGGCCATTGAGATCAACGTTTGGGGCCGGCACGTTTTTAACGATGGCCTCATACAGCGGGGTCATGTCTCCGTCACGTACATCAGGGGTAAGCCCCGCATAACCATTTAAGGCCGAGGCGTAGACCACTGGGAAGTCGAGCTGCTCCTCGGTCGCGCCGAGGCGATCGAACAGGTCAAACACCTGGTCGATGACCCAGTTTGGACGTGAACCTGGGCGATCCACCTTGTTGACCACCACAATCGGCTTAAGGCCGTGCTGGAAGGCCTTCTGGGTCACGAAGCGGGTCTGCGGCATGGGGCCATCCACCGCGTCGACAATCAGACGCACGGAGTCGACCATCGACAGCTCACGCTCAACCGCACCGCCGAAGTCGGCGTGACCCGGGGTATCGACGATGTTGATGCGGTATACCTCGCCCTGCGGGCTGGTCCAGCGGATAGCGGTGTTCTTTGCCAGGATGGTGATGCCGCGTTCCCTCTCGAGTTGGTTGAAATCCATCACGCGCTCGCCGACCTGCTCGCGCTCGCCGAAGGTACCGGATTGTTTCAGGAGCTGGTCGACCAGTGTGGTCTTGCCATGATCGACGTGAGCGATGATGGCGATATTGCGAAGATTTTGGATCACAAAACGGTTTCTAGAAAAAAAAGGGGCGGTTTTTGTTAGGCGGCGGATTATACGGATTGCCGGTTAAAATAGCACTTCATTGACTGTATGGATGGGGCATACGTTCCGTGAATCAACCCACCCCCTATGAAAAGATCGGCGGCGAGGCCGGTGTACGGGCCCTGACCCGGCGTTTCTATGGCGTGATGCGCGAACTGCCGGCTGCCCGCGAGCTGCTTGCTATTCACCGCGACCTGGACGACAGCGAGCAGAAGCTGTTCGAGTTCCTCTCCGGCTGGCTGGGCGGACCGCAATTGTTCATAGAGCGCCACGGCCATCCGCGCCTGCGCATGCGCCACATGATGGTGGCGGTGGACAACCGGATGCGCGATCAGTGGATGCTCTGCATGCGCCACGCGCTGGATCAGACCGTGGAGGACGCGGCCTTCCGCGAGGAACTCTACCAGGCCCTCTGGCGGGTAGCCGACCATATACGCAACGTCGACGAAGCGTGAGGAGCAGGCTTTGTTCGAGCATCAGCCCGCACGCATGGCCTCATTCACCTCGGCAAAGTCACGGCACCAGCGGTAGACGGCAGCCTGGCTGGACATCGGCTCGCCCTGGCGGGCCAGGCCAAGCACCTGGAGTCCGGCCGCTTTGGCTGCATCCAGCTCGGCGGGCATATCGGAGAGGAACAGGATCTCGACAGGCGGAAGCTCCAGGGCTTCGGCAATCAGGCGGTAGGCCTCCGCCTCGCGCTTGCTACCGATGGTGGTGTCGAAATAGCCGGAGAACAACGGGGTCAAATCGCCCGCATCCGAATGGGAGAACAACAGCTTTTGCGCCTGCACCGAGCCCGAAGAATAGACGTATAGGCGAATGCCTTCAGCATGCCAACGGCGCAGCCATTCGACTGCATCGGGGTAGACGTGGCCGGTGAAATCGCCATGGCGGTAACCCTCCTCCCACAGCATCCCTTGCAAGGCCTTGAGCGGGGTGATCTTGCGGTCCTCGTCGATCCACTCGACCAGATGGAGGATAGCCTCCTCCAGCGGGATGTGCTCATCCCCCACCTCGCGCCCAACGGCCTCAATCTGCTCCCTCACCTCCGGCTTGTCGGCGTTGCTGCGCACGAAATCGGCGATGCGGTCGCGTGCGTAGGGGAACAGCACCTTGTGCACGAAGTCGATGCTGGAGGTGGTGCCCTCGATGTCGGTGACAATGGCCTGGATGTTCATAGCATGGCGTCCAGTTTGGGGAAGGTCTGATCGATGCCGCTGCCGGTAAAACGGCCCACCCAGCCTTCTGGGGTCGTGAAGAAGCGGATGCACTTAAAGCTCGGCCGCTCGCCCATGTCGAACCAGTGAGGTACCCCGGATGGCACAGAGATCAGATCGCCCTGGGTACAGAGCATGGCGTAGACCTTGCCGGCAGCGTGCAGGTAGAACATGCCTTGCCCGTCGACGAAGAAGCGCACCTCGAAGTCGTCGTGGGTGTGCTCGGCCAGGAACTTGGCGCGCAACTCATCCTTCTGCGGATGATCAGGACGCAGGCTGACCACATCCACGGACTGAAAGCCATATTCCCGTTTGAGGCGCTCGACATCGTCGCGGTAGGCCGCGAGCACCGCCTCCTGACCGGCATCGGCGGCCAGCGGCACACTCGCCTCCCATTGCTCGAAACGCACCCCGATCGCAGCCAGTTCATGCGCGATCACTTCCGGATCAGCATGAATCGCAACCGGAGCCTGGGGACGGTTCTCTTCAAAGATACGCAGTTCGGACATCAGCCGACCCTCCTTAACCACAACTCGCATTCAAGCAGGAACTCGAGCGCCTCGACGTGGCGTACGGCGTCCTCCACCGTGGTGCCCCAGGTGTACAGCCCGTGCCCCTCGATGAGGTACCCCACCGGCAGGCCATGGGCGTCGATCCAGGCATCCACTGCCGCGGCCAAGCGCGGGATGTCCTGGTCATTGGCAAACACGGGGATGGTCAGGGTCGCCTCGTGGCTGTCCACTCCAGGGAAAGCCTTGACTAGCTCGTAACCTTCCAGCTCCAGCACGCCTTGGGTCAGGCGCGAGAGCACGGTGGCGGGCATCGAATGGGTGTGCAGCACGCAGCCGATGGACGGATCACGTGCATAAAGCTGGGTGTGGAGCAGGGTCTCAGCCGACGGGCGACGGCCGGCATCCAGTGAGAAGCCGCTGTCGATCGCCACGCGCAGGAAGTCGTCGGTCGTCAGCCGCCCCTTGTGCCGGCCGGACACGGTCAGCAGGGCGCGCGCCTCGTCCAGGCGGGCGGAAAAGTTGCTGCTGGTGGCTGGTACCCAGCCGCGCGAGAAGAAGAAGCGGCCGACCTCGACCAGCGCTTGGGCCCGTTCAAGCTGCACCGTCTCCACAACAGACGACTCCATATTCAAACTGGCCGCAAGCCTACCACAGGCTCCGGATTAAAATGACCACCTGATTCGCACCCTGAGCGTTCATGAAATTCATCATCAAACTCTTCGCCGAAATCACCATCAAGAGCGACAGCGTGCGCCGCAAGATGGTGCGCCAGCTCTACCACAACCTGCACACCATACTGCACGAGGACGCGCCAGGCTCGTCGATCACTCGCTACTGGGATCGGCTGGAGGTGGTACCTGCACCCGGCCGCGAGGCCACAATCCGCGCCATCCTCACCCAGACCCCTGGCATTGCCCACATACTGGAAGCCGAGGAGATCGCCTACGACGGCATGGCGGACCTGGTGGAGAAGGTGGCCTCGCATTATGCCGGGGCGATCACCAGCAAGCGCTTTCGCTGCAGGACTCAGCGCAGTGGCAAGACGGACTTCACCTCGATCGACTTCGACCGCGCCCTAGGCACACGCCTGCTGGAACTCAATCCCACGGCCAAGGTCGACCTGCACCATCCCGATGTGGTGGTGCACATAGCCATCCACGGCCCGCAGGCCTGGCGCATTATCGCCCGCCACGAGGGACTGGGTGGCTATCCGCTGGGCGAGCTCGGTGCCGGACTATCGCTGATCTCCGGCGGCTTTGATTCGGGGGTCGCCACCTACCTCGCCCTGCGCCGCGGCCTTTTGACCCATTTCTGCCTGTTCCGCCTCGGTGGCGAGCCCCACATCCGCAGTGTCCTGCCGCAGGTCTACACCCTCTGGCGCAGACATGCCCGCTCGCACAACCCGCGCCTGGTCATCGTGCCGTTCGAAGGTGTGGTCGAGGCCCTCAAGGCGCACACCGACCCCGGCCTTTTGGGCGTGCTGCTCAAGCGGATGATGTTCAAGGCGGCCGAGCGCGTGGCGCACAAGGCCCGTGCCGGGGCGCTCATCACCGGCGAGAGCCTGGCGCAGGTGGCAAGCCAGACCCTGACCAACCTCAACCGCATCGACAGCGCCATCGACATGATGGTCATCCGCCCCCTGATCACCATGCACAAGCAGGAGATCATCGCCCAGGCCGAGCGAATCGGCCTCGCCCACCACGCCGCCTGCACCCCCGAATACTGCGGCGCGCTGATCGAGCGACCGCACGCCTCCGCCTCCGCGGGCGCGATCGACAAGGCCGAGGCAGCCTTCCCCTGGGAGGTGCTCGACCAGGCTCTGGAGGCCGCCGAGGTCCTGCTGGTACGCAACATCCCCGAGCGCGCCACCCGCAGCACCAGCCTCCCCATCGCGCATGATCCGGGCGACGGCCTGGTCGTTGACCTGCGCGATGCGGCCGAGGCCGCGGACCACCCCTGCCCCGAGACGGCCCTCGCTCTGCCCTACACCCAGCTCGACGAGCGGCTGCACGAGCTGCCGAAGGACCGCAGACTGATGCTCTACTGCACGCGCGGCCTGCTCTCCGCCGTCGCGGGCGAGCGCCTGCGCGAAATGGGCTTCGACGTGGCGATTTACCGCCCCGGCGAATGAATCAGCGCTTGCGGGTATCGAACGCCGCCCGCAGCCCTTCACCGATGAAGATCAACAGGACCAAAAGCCCCACCAGCACGCCGAAGGCGGAGAGCGACAGCCACCAGGCCTCGATGTTCTCCTTACCCTGGGAGAGGATCTCACCAAGACTCGGGGTGGTCGGCGGCACGCCAAGGCCGAGGAAGTCGAGGCTGGTGAGGGCGAGGATCGCACTGGACAGACGGAACGGCAGGAAGGTGAGCACCGGCGTCATGGCGTTCGGCAGCAGGTGGCGCCACATGATTGCGCCATCCGACACACCCAACGCCCGTGCGGCGGTGACGTATTCGAGGTTACGCCCACGCAGGAACTCGGCACGCACATAGTCCGACAGTCCCATCCAGCCGAACAGCGAGAGCAGGATCAATAGCAGCCAGATGCTGGGGGTGAAGATCGAGCTGAAGATGATCAAAAGATACAACTCCGGCATGGAGCCCCAAACTTCGATGAAGCGCTGGAAGGCGAGATCGAAGCGCCCACCGAGGTAACCCTGCAGGGCCCCAGTCAGCAGGCCAAGGACCAGCCCCACCGCGGTCAGCGCCAGGCCGAACAGCACAGACAGGCGAAAACCGTAGATCAGGCGCGCCAGCACGTCACGCCCGCGATCGTCTGTGCCTAGCCAGTGCTCCGCCGAGGGTGGCGCAGGGTTAGGGTGATCAGTGTAGTAGTTGATGCTGTTATAGCCGTAGGGAATCGGCGCGCGCAGCATCCAATGGCCGCCCTCCGTCAGCTGCTTGATCACAAACGGATCGTGGTAGTCCGCCTCGGTCTCGAACTCGCCGCCGAAGGTCGTCTCCGGGTAAGTCTTGAGAAAGGGTACGTATAGTTCGCCCTGGTAGCAGACCACGAGGGGCTTGTCGTTGGCGATCAGCTCGGCGAACAGACTTACGCCGAACAGGCTGAGGAAGATCCACAGGCTCCAGAGGGCGCGCCGATTGGCGCGGAAGCGCTGCCAAGCGCGGCGTAGGGGGGTGGGAGCGGCAACGATGGGATCGCTCATGTCAACGCTCCACCGCACCGAACTGGATACGCGGGTCCACCCAGGCGTAGGAGAGGTCAGTCAAGAGTTTGGCCACCAGCCCAAGCAAGGTGTAGATGTAAAGCGTGCCGAGGACCACCGGATAATCCCGCTGCAACACCGCTTCATACGATAGAAGCCCCAGACCATCGAGCGAGAATAGGGTTTCGATCAGCAGGCTTCCGGTGAAAAAGGCGCCGATGAAGGCCGCAGGGAAGCCGGTCACCAACGGGATCACCGCGTTGCGGAACACATGGCCATAGAGCACCTGATTTTCGGACAAGCCTTTGGCACGTGCCGTCAACACGTACTGCTTGCGGATTTCATCGAGAAAGCTGTTCTTGGTCAGCAGGGTCATCACCGCGAAGTTCCCCACCACCATGGAGGTCACCGGCAGCACCATATGCCAGAGGTAGTCCACGATGCGCGCCGACCAGGAAAGCTCCTCCCAGTGGTCCGACACCAGCCCGCGTAGGGGAAAGACGTCCCAGAAACTACCGCCACCGAACAAGACCAGCAGGAACAGGCCAAGCACAAAACCTGGGATGGCATACCCTACCAGGAGCAGGGTCGTGGTCCAGACATCGAACGGCGTACCATCTCGCACGGCCTTACGCACCCCAAGCGGAATGCTAATAAGGTAGGTTAGAAGAAAGGTCCACATACCAAGGCTGATGGACACCGGAAGCTTGCTGGCCATAAGCGTAAGCACATCCTGATGCTGAAAATAACTCTCGCCAAGGTCAAAGCTCAGATAATGGCCGAGCATGGTCAGAAAACGCTCATAGGCTGGTTTGTCAAAGCCGTAAAAGGCGCGTATCTCCGCCAGCCGCTCCGCATCCAGTCCCTGTGCTCCGCGGTACAGGCCCTCTGCGCCCACACTCGCCTCACCACCCTCGCGTCCACCGTGCTGGAGCTGGTGGACCAACTGCTCGACCGGCCCGCCGGGCACGAACTGGGTGACTGTAAACGTGATCAGGAGCACCCCAAACAGGGTGGGGATCATGAGCAGCAAGCGCTTGAGGATGTAGTGGAGCATCACCCCTCCCCTTTCGGCCGACGCTCTTCCGTAATACGCCCGCCACAGCGCAAGAAACAGGCCTCATACGGCGGCTGGCAGCCACAGTCCTTGCGGCAGGCTGTGCGTGCCTTCGCCAGCTCCCCCGCCAAGGTGGGCGGACCGGGTGGAGGCGCTGGAGGCAGCTCGGGGGCATACAGCGGAGGTGCCCAACGCGGCCGGTAGCGGCTATGGAAGAAATCGTCCTGCCAGACGTTCAGCCGCCAGAACAGAAGCTCGGTGCGGTAACGCTCCATAGCTTGGGCATAGGCTTCCTGAGCCTTGGGGAGATTTTCCCGTGCCTGCACCTCAGCTTGCGCCTCGCAGGCATCGCGCTCGGCCTTGCAGCGGGCCTGGCAGGCGACCAGCTCAGTCTCACAGGTTTGCAGGCAGGACTGTCCAGCAGCGTCCACAGGCGGCTGGTAACGCTTGACCATGACCGTCTGTGGGGCGCAGGCGGCCAGCAGGAGGGGTAATACGAGCAGCCCTAGTTTAATCATCATCTTCTCCCTTGCTGGGATCAAGCGGCTTAAGACGGGGCAAGCCCCAGCGCTCGCGCGCGCGGTCACAGGCCGAATCAGGCTCCGGATCGTCCAAAGCCATCAGGAATTCACGGCAGGGCGAAGGGCGGTTTTCGTAGATGGTGCAAGACGTAAAGCCCCCAACCTCGCCCTGCAAGGCGATGCAACGAGGATCGGGGCGATTGGTACCTTTCATCACCGCGCGGAAATCGTTGAGTTTCTCGGTAAACTCCAATGGCACGCAACCGCCTACTGCAGGCTCAGCCTCCGCCCAGTAGAAGCTAACCCGGAAAGTGGAGCAGCAAGCACCGCAACTTAAGCAGGGATTGGTATCCATCCTAGTCATGGCTTATGCCACCAGGTCTTGAGCACCCACGGTTCAGCCTCGAAATAAAGCGGCAACACCGCAGGTCTACCGAACTTATCCCAGTAAGCGATACGGTGCACGCCAATGTACCAGTTGGGTACGAGATAATGCCCCCACAGTAGCACCCGATCTAGCGCATGCGCCGCCGTCACCAGGCTCTGGCGATCCTTCGCATAGACAATTTTTTCCACCAGAGCATCCACGACTGGATCCTTCACACCCATGTAATTATTCGAGCCTTCCCGATCGGCGCTCTGGGAATGAAACATATTGAATAGCTCATTCCCCGGTGACTGGGATTGACCGAAAACCTCGATCACCGCATCAAAATCAAAGGTATCTACCCGCCGCTGGTAGAGCGCCGCATCAATGGTCCGGTAATCAGCCTGGATACCGAGCTTGCGCAGATTGTAGACATAGGGTGCCATGACACGTTCAAAGCCCTTTTGTCCAAGCAGAATCTCGAACCGGAACGGCCGACCCTCGGCATTCACCAATACCCCATCGCGCACCCGCCAGCCAGCTTCCTCCAGCAAATGCTTGGCACGAATCAGGTTGTCCCGTAGCTTCGCAGCATCCCCAGCCACAGGCGGCTTGAATTCATGGGTGAAGACCTCGGGCGGCAGCTGGTCACGGTACGGTTCCAGCAACGCCAACTCCTCCCCTTGAGGTAACCCCTGTGCAGCCAACTCGCTATTACTAAAGTAACTATCGCAGCGGGTGTACTGACCGTAGAACAGATTGCGATTGGACCACTCAAAATCCATCGCTAAACCGAGTGCCTCGCGAACACGTCGATCCTGAAACAAAGCACGACGGGTGTTGAAAACAATCCCTTGCATTCCCGCATTGTTATGATGCGGGATGGTGGTCTTGATGATCTCGCCACTGGCATAACGCGGCCCCTCGTGGTCGCGCGCCCAACGCTTGGAGTGGTTCTCGTAGAAGAATTCAAACTCCCCCGCCTTGAACGCCTCAAGCGAGACGGTTCGGTCCTTGTAGTACTTGAAGCTGATGCGATCGAAATTGAACATGCCGCGCCGTACCGGCAAGTCTTGCGCCCAATAATCGGGATTACGCCGATAGCGAATCTGCTTACCCCAAGCGAATGACTCGACCACATACGGCCCGCTCCCTACCGGGACCACCCGCGCGAGCTGGTCAAACGAACGGCCATTGACCCAACGTTCGGAGAGCACCGGCATCTCACCGAGAATCAAATGCAGCTCCGGGTTCGTGCGCTTGAAGACAAAACGCACCGTGCGCACATCCAGCACCTCGGCCCTTTCCACATCCGCCCAATAGAAACGGTACATGGGATGGGCGGGTGTCGAACGCAGGGTATCGAAGGAAAACTTCACATCCTGGGCGGTAACCGGCGTGCCGTCGGAAAAGCGCGCCTGCGGGCGCAGACGGAAGGTCACCGACAGACCATCCTCCGCCAGGTCCACATCCTCCGCCAGCAGCCCGTACATCGAAAAAGGCTCATCCAAGCTTTTCTCCAGCAGACTCTCGAACACCAGCAGACTCAGCCCGGCTGCCGGAAGCCCTTTGAGCAGGAAGGGGTTGAGCGAATCAAAACTGCCAAAGGCGGACATCAATAGCTCGCCACCCTTCGGCGCCTCTGGATTCACGTAATGGAAATGAGTAAAGCCTGGCGGATAGACTGGGGTATAGCCCAAGGCCAGCGCAGGCGCAGCCTGGGACGGCATCATGAGCAGTACCCACAGGAGGGCAGCGGCCAGACTTTGGAGGAGTGCTATCATGTGCAAGATTAAATCACACTTAGGAGTGACAGCATGGGCTTTCTTAGCGGCAAGCGCGCCCTGATCGTGGGCCTGGCCAACGACCGTTCCATCGCCTATGGCATTGCCAAGGCCATGCACCGCGAGGGTGCGGAACTGGCCTTCACTTACTTGAACGACCGGTTCAAGGAGCGCGTAGAAAAATACGCCGCCGAGTTTGGCGCCAAGATCATCCTGCCGCTGGATGTAAGCATGGATGAACAGATCGACGCCCTCCCCGGCTTGCTCGGCCAACACTGGGATGGGCTGGATATCCTCGTGCATTCCGTCGCCTTCGCCCCGAAGGAGCAGCTGGCGGGCGATTACGTGGACAACACGACCCGTGAAGGGTTCCGCATCGCCCACGAGATCAGCTCCTGGAGCCTCACCGCGCTAGCCAAGGTACTGCGCCCGATGATGAAGGGCCGCGAAGATGCCTCCATACTCACCCTCTCTTACCTCGGCGCGGAACGCGCCATGCCTAACTACAACGTCATGGGCGTGGCCAAGGCCAGCCTTGAGGCCAACGTACGCTACATGGCCGCGAGCCTCGGGCCAGACAACATCCGCGTGAACTCCATCTCCGCCGGCCCGATCAAGACCCTGGCCGCTTCCGGCATTAGTGAATTCAAGATGTTCCTCGACTATGTCGAGCGCAACGCCCCGCTGCGCCGCAACGTCACCATTGACGACGTCGGCAACACCGCCGCTTTCCTTGCCTCCCACCTTGCGCGCGGCATCACCGGCGAGAACATCTACGTTGATTCCGGCTATTTCATCACCGGCATGGGGCGGTGTGAGTAAGTCCTCCAGGCAGGGCCATGGCGTGAAGGACTAGAGCGTTCTCAACAAGGCGCGAATCCGGCATACAAAGGAGGAGTGCCCCGTCCTGTTGAGATCATGGTCGGCGGCGCGAATATAAACAGCGCCCCCACTGTGCGTAGACGTGATCATTAACATAAGAGAGAATCGATTCAAGCATAATCATACTCTGACCATTGCAACGACACACCCACGGCATGGGTGAACCGAAAAACCGCCAAGATCAAGAACGTCCCGGCGTACCTCTGCCCGTGAGCAAGCGGTATAAGCCGACCACGAACCACCGCGACAAGACAACGAGCGGCCATAGCAACAGTGTCAACCCTGCAACAGCCGCAGCCGTCTGCCCATCTAGACCAAAGACCATGAGGGGCGCGAGGGACGCCAGCAGCGCAACGACCAGGGCAAGCACGAGTGAAGACATACGAGGAGCCTATATAAGCGGTTGGGGCAACTCACCGCGTGCGTGGGAATAGAATAGATCATACCCCCACCGGTTTATTCCCGCGTGCGCGGGAAATGGCCCTCAGGTCACCCTAGCGCCACTCTTTCCGGCGGTCCATCTCTGCATGGGTGGAAAACGGCGCACTCTATCCCCCAGCGCCGCAGTGAATCGCGAAAGCGCCGATGACACCGAGCTTGAAGCCCAGATACAGGTACAGGTCTTGAGCCATACTCTGGCTATGAAGATTACAGATCGCACGATCATTTCTACGGTAATCGCCATCTGTTGCATGATGGCGCTGGCAGGGGCCGTCTGGCTGCCGTGGTGGGTGCTACCGTTCTTCGGCGCGGCCTTGGTCTGGATCGCGCCGATGCTCGCCGCACTCATAAGTCAGCTCGACTCTCGTCCCTGATCTGGCGAGCCGCCTCGACCACCCATCGTATCATCTCCTCGATCTCCAGCGCGTCGATCCCCAACGGCGGGAAGCGGAACCAGCGCGCCAAGTTCATCCCCACGCCTGCGGGGAACGCGGTGCCATCGCCGGTAAAACAGCCTGCCTGCGCTTACCAGCAGCGCTGATCCAGCCGCTGCTAAGCCTGCCGACGATACCACCGTCGCGCAGTGGATCGCCGAGGCCGCCAGCCACTACGACGACTAGCGCGCCTGCCTTGACACCATTCGTCAGTGGGACTGAGGTGACTTTCGATGGCCGATGAAGCCGACCTCGCCCAGGTCAAGAACGAATACGAGCTCGCCGTGCTGCTCGACCGCACTCACGCCGATCCAGCGCTGCTGCTGGTGTTCGATGCCCCCGGCGCGAAGCTGGTGCTCAGGCTGGATTACCGGCTCAAGAAACCGCGCGGGGCGCTGGCGAACCTGATCGGAACCGGATCCATGCTTGCCGAAAGAGAACTGGCCGCATTGCGCGGCCAGATCGGCAAGAAAAAAGGGTACGAAATAATCGATGGGAGTCTCTGATGCGGGGCCGGATTCGAACCGGCATCAACTTACCGCGTTGCGGCAGCCACCCTTACCCATCGGGCTACACCGCACCAGAGGCTGGCTTAGAGTATGCCCTACCCAACCAGCGCGTCAAACCGGGCGGACTCGCACGCGGCGGCGATCTGGCCGCGAACCAGCTCCAGCAGGGCGACAAGCTGCTCGCCGGGAATCTCGGCGGCATGGCCGTCGACGGCAGCCAGCGCGTGGCTGATGGCCTGCAAGGCCAAATCGGCGCGCCACAGGCCGTTCTCGGCGTTTTCGCTGATGATGAAGGCGGCCATGGCTCAGCTAAGGGGACGGAAGGCGTCAAGCCCGGCTTCGGCCACGACTTTGGCCACGAGGGCGAATATGCCAAGGGGGGCAAAGCGCAATACAAGAGCGGTGATGCGCATCATCACCTCGAATATCCCTTGCCAGAAGGCCTGCAGGACATCGCCCGCCTCCTTCTTGATACGGGTCATAAACAGGCCGAACAACAGGCTGAAGGTGATGAGGCCGAGCATTTGGCCTTCGGCTGCGGCGGCGATGATATTGGGCGGGAAGAAGTGTTGCAGGATGATGACGAGATCCCCCATGCCCCGCCCCTCGACAGCAGCAGCGACGGCCCCGGTCTCGCCGGTCGGCAGGACGATGCCTGACTCCACACCGGGCTGGATGAGATTGACGAATAGCAGGCCGCTGAGGATAGCCAGCAGGCTGGTCGAAAGGTAATAGATGAGCGTCTTGGCGCCGATCCGCCCCAATCCCGCCCCATCACCGATCGAACTGATACCACTGATGATGGCGGACACCACCAGTGGGACGATCAGCATCTTGAGAGCGTTGAGGAACAGGTCACCGATGAAGGCATAAACCGCATGCAGGCGCACTCCGAGGAGTTGGGCCTCCATGCCGCCCAACGTCCCGACCGCTACAGCAAGAAGAAGCGCCAGCAGGAATGGCGCGCATCGAAACCGGTCATGGATCAAGGCCCCCTCACGATCGGGCATGCGGAACGCTCCCCCGATCCGGGTCAAAGGTTCTGACGTTGGGTGATCTCGGCCCGTGCCTTAAGATGAGCGATGAAAGCGGACAACTCACCGATCCCAACGTTCTGACGCAGTTCCTCCCGGATGGCATGGCGCTCCCCTTCATCGAGTGCCGCGGGGTCGCCATCCTTGACCGAAAGCACGCGCACCACGGCCATATCGCCATTGCCCAGACGGACGCTGCCGACCAGCGGGGCATCGGCCGTGGGGCGGCCGACGGCAAACGCCGCACGGCGGATGGCTGGGTCGACCTCGTCCGCGCCCAGACGCTTGAGTTCGCCGACAAAGCCACGCTCGGCACCAACCTGGCGCAGGACCTCGTCCGCGGCTCCAGCCGCAGAGAGTGCTTGGCGTAGGCGGGCCGCATCCGCTTCGACCAGACGGGCCATTTCCTGCTCGACCACGCGCTGCTGAACCTCGGCACGAACCGTTTCAAACGGCTGATCCGCTGCGGCCTCATGCTCCGCTACACGGATGACCGCCACCTGGTTGCCGGAAAGATCAATTAGGTCGCTGTTACGCCTCTGTTCCAGCACCTCAGGCGTGAACGCGGCGGCGCGCAACTTGGGATTCGCGCCTAGGCCCTCGCCTTGGTCACGGGTCACCCAACCGCTCATGTGGACCTTAAGGCCTAACGCTTCAGCCGCCGGGGTAAGGCTATCCGGCTGCTCGTAGGCGAGCGTCGCTAGACGGTCGGCCAGATCATGGAAGCGCTCCTCAGCCATGCGCTGAGCAGCATCACGCAGCATGGCTTCACGTACTTCATCCAGCGGCTTGGGTTTCGCCTTTTCGATACGTTCGAGCTTGATCAGGTGCCAACCGAAGTCGGTCTGCACCGGCGCGCTGACTTCGCCTTCCTTGAGCGCAAACAGGGCCTTCTCAAAGGGTTCGACCATCATCCCGCGCTCGACCAGGCCAAGCTCCCCTCCCTGTCCGGCCGAGCCCGGGTCCTGAGAGTACTGCTTCGCCAGGGAGGCAAAGTCCTCCCCCGCGACCAAGCGCTCATGCAAGGCTTCGGCCTGCTTGCGCGCGGCTTCCATGTCGCCACCTTCGGGTGGGGTGATCAGGATGTGGCGAGCTTCGCGGCGTTCGCGCTGCGCTTCGCGCGCGAGATAGTCCTCGTAGGCCTGGCGGATGTCCTCCTCACTCGGCTTCATGCGGGCCGCAAGCTCATCCATCGACAAGACAATGTACTCCAGGCGCACCCGTTCTGGGCGGCGGAAGTCCTGCATGTGCTCCTTAAAATAGGTCTGAAGCTGAGCCTCGTCGGGCTGGATACCCGCGCGGCGCGACGCGGACGAGAGGATATAGACTTCCACCTCGCGCGTCTGCCCGCGTAGGCGCAGGAAGGCATCCAGGTTGGCCGCAACGTCGAAGGCGCTAAGAGCGATACCACGCTGCAATTGATCAAGGACAAGATCCTGACGCACCGCCTGCTCGAAGGTCAGCGGACTCTGCCCCTGCAAGCTCAACACCTGCTTGTAACGCGCCTGGCTGAACACCCCGTTCTCCTGGAATGCTGACACACCGCGTAGCACCGCGGCGAGTTCCGCATCGCTCACACGCAGGCCCTGCTGGTGCGCCCACTGGCGCAGGACCTCGCGCAGGATCAGACCGTCCAGCACCTGGCGCTTAAGACCCAAGCCTTCGAGCATGTCCGGCGGAAGGGTACCCCCGAAGGCCTGCGCCAGGCGCTGACGCTCCTGGTTGTAGGCCTGCTCAAAAGCACGCGGGGTAATGTCCTGTCCGTTGACGGTGGCCACCGGCGCATCGCTACCCCCGCGGAAATACTCACCGATTCCCCACAGCACGAAGGGGATACTGATGAAGACCACGATGGCATAGGCAATCCAGCCAGAGAGGCGGTCACGGAGATTCATCAACATGGCAGGACACTCGAACTCGAAGACAGCAAAATCGCGAACATAAAAAAGCCTCCCAGTCCCTCAGGGGTACTGGGAGGCCGGAAATTCAAACCAGATTCACTTGCCGTTGACAGCATCCTTAAGGCCTTTGCCAGCCTTGAAGGAAGGCAGCTTGGAGGCAGCAATCTTGATCTCCGCGCCTGTTTGGGGGTTGCGGCCAGTACGGGCCCCGCGCTCACGGACCAAGAAGGTGCCAAAGCCCACCAAAGTGACCTGCTCGCCTTTCTTCAGGGCATCGGTCACGGCGGCGACGAAGCCGTCCACGGCACGTGCAGCGGCGGCCTTGGAGATATCGGCGGACTGGGCAATGGCATCGATCAGTTCGGATTTATTCATGGTCGTATGAATCCTTTGAGGCGTTGTGCTTGCGGGTGGTAGACCAACCCCATGCCAGGTACCCGGCCCGGCTGGGTCGCCCCCGGCCCCCGCAGCTGGCCTAGACCGCATGCTGACGGGTTTTGCCGGAACTGCGAGGTTTATAACAAGCCCCCCCCAGGGACGTCAACGTCCACCGGGCTTGCGCCTCAATCAGTGAGGCAGGGGGGCCTCCGCCTTGCGCGCACGCCCCCGGCGCCCTGCCGGAACGTCCGAGGCGGCTGGCGGCACCATGCCTTCGTCCCGCGGGCATGGCTTCTCGGCGAGGGCGATATCCAGCACCTGATCAATCCATTTGACCGGGCGAATGTCCAGCTTCGCCTGGACGTTCTTCGGGATCTCGACCAGATCCTTGCGGTTCTCCTCAGGGATGATGACCGTGCGGATGCCGCCACGGTGGGCCGCGAGCAGCTTCTCCTTCACTCCGCCGATCGGCAGGACCTCACCGCGCAGGGTAATCTCGCCGGTCATCGCCACATCAGCACGCACCGGGATGCCGGTCAGAGCGGAAACCAGCGCGGTGCACATGGCGATACCCGCACTCGGACCGTCCTTGGGCGTGGCGCCCTCCGGAACGTGGATGTGGATGTCCTTCTTCTCGTAGAAGTCAGGTTCGAGTCCGAGCTGCTCGGCTCGCGCGCGCACCACGGTCATCGCCGCCTGAATGGACTCCTGCATCACCTCACCCAGCTGGCCGGTGTAGGTCAGCTTGCCCTTACCGGGCACCACGGCAGTCTCGATCGTCAACAGATCCCCTCCCACCTCGGTCCAGGCCAAGCCATTGACCTGGCCGACCTGGTTCTGCTCCTGTGCCTTCTCGAAGCTGAAGCGGCGCACGCCGAGGTACTTGTCGAGGTTCTTCGGTGTGACTTTGATGGTACCCTTGGCCTTGGCCTTGCTGCCCGCCATGAGGATCTCCTTGACTACCTTGCGGCAGATCTTCGAGATCTCACGCTCAAGGTTGCGCACCCCCGCCTCGCGGGTGTAATAGCGCACGATATCGCGCAGGGCATCCTCGCTAATGGTGAGCTCGCCCTCGGCCAGGCCATTGTTCTTCATCTGCTTGGGCACGAGGTAACGCTGGGCGATGTTGACCTTCTCATCCTCGGTGTAACCAGCCAGGCGGATCACCTCCATCCTATCGAGCAGGGGCCCTGGGATGTTCAGACTATTCGCGGTGGCAATGAACATGACCTCGGAGAGGTCAATGTCGACCTCCATGTAGTGGTCGCCAAAGGCGCTGTTCTGCTCGGGGTCGAGCACCTCGAGCATGGCCGAGGCCGGATCGCCACGAAAGTCGTGGGCCATCTTGTCGATCTCGTCCAGCAGGATCAGCGGGTTCTTGCTACCTACCTTGGCCAGAGTCTGCACGATCTTGCCCGGCATGGAGCCGATATAGGTGCGCCGGTGTCCACGGATTTCCGCCTCATCGCGCACACCGCCCAGGGCGATGCGGGCGAACTTGCGGTTGGTGGCCTTGGCGATCGACTGGCCGAGCGAGGTCTTGCCCACCCCCGGCGGGCCGACTAAGCAGAGGATCGGACCCTTGAGCGCCTTCACCCGCTGCTGCACAGCGAGGTACTCGAGGATGCGTTCCTTGACCTTCTCCAGGCCGTAGTGGTCAGCCTCCAGCACCTGCTCGGCGAGGCTGATGTCGTTGCGCACTTTATTGCGCTTCTTCCACGGCACCTGCAACAGCCAGTCGAGGTAATTGCGCACCACCGTCGCCTCAGCGGACATGGGCGACATCATCTTCAGCTTGTTCAGCTCAGCGCGGGCCTTGTCACGCGCGTCTTTCGGCATGCCGGACTTCTCGATCCGGCGCTCAAGCTCCTCAAGTTCGCTCGGTCCATCCTCCATCTCACTCAGTTCCTTCTGAATGGCCTTCATCTGCTCATTGAGGTAGTACTCGCGTTGGCTCTTCTCCATCTGCTGTTTGACTCGGCCGCGAATGCGCTTTTCTACCTGGAGGATATCGACCTCGGCCTCGATCAGAGCCATAAGGTGCTCCATACGCTCGGCGATGCCGGTCATCTCCAGGATGCGCTGCTTTTCGTCGAGGCGCAGGGGCATGTGCGCGGCGATGGTGTCAGCCAGGCGCGAGGGATCGTCGATGCCGACCAGCGAAGTGAGGATCTCGGGCGGAATCTTCTTGTTGAGCTTGACGTAGTTCTCGAACTGGCTAAGCAGCGTACGTATGTGCACCTCGAGCTCACGCTCGTCCTCAATCGGCTGCTCAGGCAGGGACGTGATCTGCGCGGTGAAATACTTCTCCAGCACATACAACTGCTCCACCCGCACCCGCTCGCTCCCTTCGACCAGCAACTTGACGGTACCATCGGGCAGCTTCAGCAATTGTAGGATCTGCGACAGAGTGCCAATGGTGTGCAGATCATCACGCCCCGGATCATTGACGTCGGCGCTCTTCTGCGCCACCAGCAGAATCTGCTTGTTGGCCTGCACGGCGGCCTCAAGGGCGGCAATAGACTTCTCCCGACCGACGAACAGCGGGATGACCATATGCGGGTACACCACCACGTCGCGCAGCGGCAACACCGGCACGACGCGCGGCTGACCTTCGATGATCTTGGATTGGATTTCAGTGTGCGGCATAGTGTCCTCAACGCGGCTTAAGGCCACTTCATGGTTCAGGACTTAAGGGCAGGCAGGCCCATTTGCAAGACCCGCCCCGCACCATCCTGCGTGCTGCGGGACGGAGGGACTTACTCGGAGGCTGCGCGCGACAGCTCGTTATTCTCGAACACCAGGTAGGGCTTGGCCTCGCCCTGGATGACGGCCTCATCGACCACGACTTTCTGCAGATGCGGCAGGGAAGGCAGGTCGTACATCGTATCGAGCAGGGTATGCTCAAGGATAGTGCGCAGGCCGCGCGCGCCGGTCTTGCGTTGCATCGCCTTGTGGGCAATAGCCGTGAGGGCATCCGGGCGGAACTCGAGCTGGACGCCCTCCATCTCGAACAGCTTGGCAAACTGCTTGGTTAGCGCATTCTTCGGTTCGGTCAGGATGCGCACCAAAGCCGCCTCGTCCAGCTCGTCCAAGGTGGCGACGACCGGCAGGCGGCCCACCAATTCGGGGATCAGGCCGTAGCGGACCAGGTCCTCAGCCTCCACGTCCTGGAACAGCTCGGAGAGGTTGCGCGTATCCTCCTTGCTCTTCACCTCGGCCGCAAAGCCGATGCCGCCCTTCTCCGTACGACGACGGATAATCTTGTCCAGCCCCTCAAACGCCCCGCCGCAGATGAACAGGATGTTGGAAGTATCCACGTGCAGGTATTCCTGCTGCGGATGCTTGCGCCCGCCGGACGGCGGTACGGCCGCCACGGTACCTTCGATCATCTTCAGTAGCGCCTGCTGCACCCCTTCGCCTGACACGTCGCGAGTGATCGAGGGATTGTCGCCCTTGCGGGCAATCTTGTCGATCTCATCGAGGTAGATGATGCCGGTCTGGGCCTTCTCCACGTCGTAGTCGCATTTCTGCAGCAGCTTGTGGATGATGCTCTCCACATCCTCACCCACGTAACCGGCCTCGGTCAGGGTGGTGGCATCGGCAATGGCGAACGGCACGTTGAGGATGCGCGCCAGAGTCTCGGCCAACAGGGTCTTGCCGGAACCGGTTGGGCCGATCAGGAGGATGTTGCTCTTGCCAATCTCGACCTCATCACCCTTGCCCTTCTTGTCGGCAAGCTCAAGGCGCTTGTAATGGTTATACACCGCCACCGCCAGCGCCTTCTTGGCCTGGACCTGACCAATAACGTATTCATCGAGGATGGCGCGAATCTCGTGCGGGGTCGGCAGCTTGCGACTCGAGGGTTCGCTGAACTCCTGCAGTTCCTCGCGCAGGATGTCGTTGCACAGCTCGACGCACTCGTCGCATATGTAGACGGACGGCCCGGCAATCAGCTTGCGCACTTCATCCTGACTCTTGCCACAGAACGAGCAATACAGGGTATCGCGGGGGCGATTGTCGTTTTTCTTTGCCATCAAGCCAATCTCAGACAGTCACACAAAATGAACATTGCCCGGTTTGGGCAAGGGATGCAAGCCTTCAAGGGCTAGGGAAACGCTGAAAAATTCAGCCTTTCCCATTTGGGGCAGGACGCCCCGACGCGAACAAGGGTGCAAGCCCTTGATTCGCGGAGGCCACCGCGAATTCACTTCGCAGTGAGCTGAGCTGAAAAAACCCATGGATGGATTTTTCAGCCTTTCCCTAGGAAAGGCGGTAAAACCCACCCCGGCCTTCGCAGCAACGGCGACCTTGTCACGATGATTCCAATCGCCCCGAAGTAGCGATCCTCCCCCACCTTCGCTGCACTTGAATGAGAAAGGCTTCTAGCCACACCAAGGCGGATCAGGCCATCCGGAGGTTATGCCTTTCAGCGCTTCTTCAGCACCTTGTCCACTAGCCCGTAGGCGACGGCCTGCTGGGCGTCCATGAAGTTGTCGCGGTCGGTATCCTGCTCGATACGCTCGACCGGCTGGCCTGTGTGGAAGGCCAACAGTTCGTTCATGCGCTGGCGGGTCTTGATGATCTCCTCGGCGTGGATCTTGATGTCCGAGGCCTGACCACGGAAACCGCCTAACGGCTGATGGATCATCACCCGTGCGTTCGGCAGGCAGTAACGCTTGCCTGGCGCACCACCGGCGAGCAGGAAAGCGCCCATGCTGGCCGCTTGACCGATACATAAGGTGCTGACGTCCGGCTTGATAAACTGCATGGTGTCGTAGATCGCCATGCCGGAGGTGATCACGCCGCCCGGCGAATTGATGTACAGGTGGATGTCCTTGTCCGGGTTTTCCGACTCAAGGAACAACAACTGCGCCACCACCAGGTTAGCCATGTAGTCTTCAATTTCGCCCACGACGAAGATCACCCGTTCTTTGAGCAGGCGCGAATAGATGTCATAGGCACGCTCACCCCGGGCACTCTGCTCAACCACGATCGGCACAAGGCCGAGCATCTGCGGGTCCGGGTTCTTGGCGGCATAGGGAGGGACGATCATCGGATGGTTCTCTGTGTGCGTGTTGACGGAGTGGGGGCCACACGGCCCGTTTTCAACGCAGTGTGACACAAACTCCAGAAAGCAACGAGGCGGCCGGAGCCGCCTCGTTCGTCCACCGGGCCGTTCAGGACGCCGGTTTGACGACCTCGTCGAAACTCATCGGCTTATCGGTCACCTTGGCCTTGGCGAGCACGTGTTCGACGACCAGATCTTCGACAGCCAAGGCTTCGATATTCTGCATCAGCTCGGGGTGGCTCTTGTAGTACACCTTGACCTCGGCCGGGTCCTCGTAACTTGCCGCGATGTCATCCAGCAGGGCGTCCACCCGGGCAGCATCGACCGTGAGCTTCTCGCTCTTGACCAGCTCGGCCACCAGCAGACCCAGCTTGACCCGGCGCTCGGCCTCGGGCTTAAAGAGGTCGAGTGGCAGCTGGTCAGCCTTGGCGCCACGCATCTGCTGGCTGAACTGCTGACGCACCCGCTGTACCTCCTCCTCGACCAGGGTCTGGGGCAGCGGGACCTCGTTGGCCGCCAGCAGGGCGTCCATCACCTGCTGCTTGACGCGGCGCTTGATGGACTGGGCCAACTCACGCTCCATATTCTTGCGCACCTCACTACGCAGCGCTTCGGCACCACCTTCCTTCACACCAAAGGCAGCGCAGAAGGCTTCGTCGATCTCCGGCAGCACGGGTTCGGCCACGCTCTTGACGGTAAGATCGAAGCTGGCCTTCTTGCCGGCCAGATGTTCGGCATGGTAATCCTCAGGGAAAGTCACTTCGATGGTCTTGGACTCGCCGACCTTCATGCCGACGATCGAAGCCTCGAAGTCCTTCAGCAGCATGCCCTTACCCAGCTCGACCGGCATATCCTGGGCGGAGCTGCCCTCGAACGGCTCACCGTCGATGCTGCCCTTAAAGTCCACGATCACGCGGTCGCCCTCGGCCGCGGCACGCTCGACGGTGTTGTAGGTGACGCGTTGCCTGCGCAGTTTCTCGATCATGGCGTCGACATCGGCCTCGCCGACCTCCGCCTTGGGGCGATCGATGGTGATCGCAGACAGGTCAGCGAGGGTAATCTCCGGATAGACCTCGATCTCAGCCACATAACGCAGGCCATCGCCCGCGATCATGTCGACCTCGGTGATGCGCGGACTGCTGGCCGGGCGCAACTTCTGCTCGGTCACGGCGTTCACGTAGGTGCGCCGGATCAGGTCACTCACCACTTCGTCACGCGCCTGCTCGCCGTAACGCTGGCGCACAACAGGCAGCGGGGCCTTACCCGGACGGAAGCCGTTCATGCGCACACGGCGAGCGAGATCTTTTAGGCGCTGTTCGACCGCCTCGTCCACTTGGGCGGCAGGGACCTGGACCGACAAGCGGCGCAGCAGGCCCTCGGCGGTTTCCAACGTCACTTGCATATCGTACACCTCGATAATCAGACAAGTTCTTCAGGGTTCAGTGATCAGTGCGCCTAGAAGGCAAGCCGCCCTTCGTGCGCGTCAACATCCTCGCTATGCGGAAAAGCCGGTACTGAGCCCTCTTGCAACGTAGGTCAGAGCACCAGGCTGATAAAAAAGCTCAACTCACAACGAGTTACGTGCTAAACACTGGCTTTTTTGAGCTAACACGGAAAAGTCGCCAGGGCGAATGATACATGAAGCGGTTGGAGAGGGGTATTTGACCACCTGTCTCGGGCCTGGATAGGTACACGCCTTGCCGTAGCTTCGGACCGAAGTTCCTGACAGACAGATGAGGTAATGGTTGAGATGTTCGGGCCAAGCGAGGGGCCGATGGGTTTGATGGTGCGAAAGGAGGGACTCGAACCCTCACGCCTTGCGGCGCTGGAACCTAAATCCAGTGCGTCTACCTATTCCGCCACTTTCGCCCGGCTGGATGACATACAATAAGTATCGCATGTGCAACAGGTGCATTAGTGTACCACATCCACCGACCATGGACACCCAAAGCAGCGGACAATTGACCCGCATGCCGCTCAATGACAAGCTAGCAGGCTGTTGAAAAACGCTTTCAATGACCTGTTAAGGCCAGTCAGGGATGGCTTGCGCAAAGATCAGTCACTGCAAGTGTGATCTTCGGGTTCTATCGCGGCTGGGCCGTCCCTGGGCCCAGTCCTTCGGGGACGCTTTGCACCCCAGGGTTGTTCAGCAACCCTATATGTGCCGCGACGTTCTCGAAGGCCGAACC
>JARJMX020000161.1 GCA_029335925.2 Gammaproteobacteria bacterium | reverse complement strand
GAATCGGTCATTCATCAGGGGCAACCGGTGCCCACCCAGGTGGGGCACATCACCCTGGCGGACTTTGTCAATAAGGCAGGTCTCCAGCCGGAGGGCAACAACCTGGTTCAGGAAACGCCGACCAGCGTAGAGCCCCAGATAGCTACACCAGGACTCAATGGTATCGGCAACATTCAGCAGGGCATTCTCTATACCTCGAAAGTCAATGTGGTGGAGGAGCTGGTGAGCATGATCGAAACCCAACGGGCCTACGAGATGAACTCCAAGGCCATCTCCACCACCGACGGCATGCTGAGCTTCCTCAACTCGCGTGTGGGGGCCTGATGGTCATGGCTAGGGTGCTTCGTCTCATCCTCGTTGTGACAGGGGGGGCGGTCCTGGCAGGATGTGCCAGCCAGCCGCCCATGGTGAGCGATCCCAGCTTCGCCGCCGTGCTCGAGCCCGAGCCGCGCATGCTCGAGCCCAAGCGCAACGGCGCGATCTTCAATCCCGAGCTGCATGGCGGCCTGTTTGGTGACCAGAAGGCCTTTCAGGTCGGCGATGTGTTGACCGTCATGTTGCAAGAAAACACGGATGCTTCGAAATCGGCCAAGACCACCACCAACAAGGGTGACAATGCCGAGTTCAAGGTCTCGCGCCTGTTTGGCGTGCCGGATAACACTCTGGGCAATATGAACGCCAACATCACGGGCACCCGCAGCTTTTCGGGCAGCGGCGAGGCGGCGCAGAAGAACAAGCTTAATGGTTCGATCACCGTCACCGTGGCCAGGGTACTGCCCAATGGCAACCTGGTCATTCAGGGCGAGAAGTTCATCGGCATCAACCAGGGTCTGGAGTTCGTCCGCCTCTCGGGCGTGGTCCGCCCGGCGGATGTGGCGCGTGACAATACCGTGCCCTCCACCCGCGTGGCGAATGCGCGCATTCAATACGGCGGGGAAGGTGTGCTTAACGATGCGAACACCCAAGGCTGGTTGGGGCGGTTCTTCAACAGCTCGTTCTTTCCCATGTGAGACGGAGGATGAAGGTCATGCTCGAACGCCTCAACAAGACAATCCGGACCTGGGCCTTAGGGCTTCTTGCCCTGAGCCTCGCCCTGCCGGTCCAGGCCGAACGGATCAAGGATCTGGCCTCCATCGAAGGGATGCGTGGCAACCAGCTCATGGGCTACGGCATCGTCGTCGGTTTGGATGGTACCGGCGACTCCAGCGCTCAGGCCCCGTTCACCCTGCAGAGCATCCGCAACATGCTCGAGCGTTACGGCATCACCCTGCCGCCCGGTAATATGCAGCTTAAGAATGTGGCCGCAGTGAGCGTCACCGCCGAACTGCCGCCCTTTGCCCGTCCGGGACAGAAGATTGACGTGACCGTGGCCTCCATGGGCAACGCCAAGAGCCTGCGTGGGGGTTCCCTGATCATGACCCCACTGCGCGGGGCGGACGGCAAGATCTACGCCATGGCCCAGGGCAACCTCGTGGTCGGTGGTTTTGGCGCGCAGGCCAAGGACGGCTCACGCATCTCCGTCAATGTGCCGAGCGCTGGACGCATTCCCCTCGGGGCGACGGTGGAGCGTGAGGTGCCAACCGATATCGCTGCCAATGGCTTCATTCATCTGACCTTGAATACCCCGGACTTCACCACCGCCAAGCGCATCTCGGATGCCATCAACAAGGCCCTGGGCGGGGGCGTGGCCGAGGCCTTGGATGCGGTGAGCGTGCGGGTGGCGGCCCCCGCGACGCCCGATCAGCAGGTGGGTTTCTTGTCCTATCTGGAAAACCTCGATGTGACCCCGGCGGAGCCTCCGGCGCGGGTGATTGTCAACTCGCGCACCGGCACGGTGGTGATTGGTAGCAATGTGCGTGTCAGCCCTGCGGCGGTGACCCATGGCAGCCTGACGGTGGCGATCAAGGAAGGTGCGCAGGTCAGCCAGCCTGCGCCCCTGTCCGATGGGCAGACGACGGTGACGCCGACCTCCGAGATCAACGTGCAGCAGGAGAAAAAACCCATGTTCCTGTTTGCCCCTGGGGTGACCCTGCAGGAAATCGTGCAGGCGGTGAATCAGGTGGGTGCAGCCCCAGGCGATCTCGTGGCCATCTTGGAGGCTCTCAAGGCGGCCGGTGCATTGAAAGCCGAGCTGATCATCATTTGAAGAGGGGAGGGTAGGCGCATGCGCACGATTTCCGATCCGTCGCTGGTCACTGACTTCGGCAGCCTTACCCGCCTCAAGGCCGAGGCGGCGCGGGACCCCAAGGCGCAGGCCAAAACCGTAGCCAACCAGTTTGAAGGTCTGTTCATCCAGCAGATGCTCAAGGCTATGCGTGCTGCAAGTCCTGGGGACCCACTGATGGATGGGGCAGGGGTACAGCTGTTTCGCGACATGCAGGATCAGCAGCTGGCCAATGGCCTGGCCAAGCAAGGGGGCATCGGGTTGAGTGACTTCATCCTGCGTCAGCTCACTCGGCAGGGCGGGACATTCGGCAAGATCCTCCCTCCTAAGCCGGATGGCTTTCCCTCGCTTGCGCTCAAGAAGAAGCGGGAGGTCGATGCTCAAGAGGAGGATCCAGCCACACCCAAGCAGGTCCAGGAGAAGATGGAGCCTGCCCTCCTCAAGCAGGAGGCACCGGTGCGCAACATTGCGGGAGAGGAGGTGCGTCTGCCTGCCGCGCTTGCCTTCCGGGCCTTGCCTCGTCCGACGACAGTGAAGTCCGCTCCGGAGGCCGGTGCACGTGTACGCTGGGAGGAGCCGACGCAATTCATCAATGACCTCATGCCCCATGCCCGTGCCGCCGCGGCCCGTCTTGGGGTGGACCCGAAGGTGCTGATCGCTCAGTCCGCGCTGGAAACCGGTTGGGGCAAGCGGCTGCCGAGCGATGCCAGCGGGCAGCCGAACATGAACTTATTTGGCATCAAGGCCCAGGGCGGATGGGACGGAGAGAAAACTGTGGCCTCCACGCTTGAGTACGAGGGGGGAGCGATGGTGCGCAAAAACGCGGCCTTCCGCGCCTACAGCTCTATCCGTGCCGCCTTCGATGATTATGTGAACTTCCTCCAAACCAACCCTCGCTACAGTGAGGCCCTCAAGCATGCAGGCAATCCCGAGCGCTTCGTGCAGGAGCTCCAGAAGGCTGGCTATGCCACCGATCCGCGCTATGCCGAGAAGATCCTTGCCATCCTGCGAGATAGCCCACTGAGCGAATGGGGTTGAGCTGCGGCCTTAAAGTTTTGAGGCTTCTGGCCGATACTTGACGCATATCCGTGTGAGGAACCCCCTATGGCGGACTTTATCAGCACCTCAGTGAGTGGTCTGAGCTCGGTTCAGCGCGCGCTGGATGTGCTCAGCCACAACATCACCAACGCCTACGCGGAAGGTTTTTCGCGTCAGACCGTGAGCCTGATCACCCGTCCAGCCCAGGAAACCGGGCAGGGGGCGATTGGTAGTGGGGTCCGTATCGCGAATATTGCCCGCACCTTCGATCAATTTCTCGGGCAGACCCTGCAATCGGCGATGACCGAGCAGGGCAGGCTGGCAGCACGGCAGGATGTGCTCGGGATGATGGATGATCTCATCGGCGGGCAGGGCGGCAATCTCAACGCCTGGATGACCGATTTTTTCAATGCCGCGCATGACGTCGCCAACAACCCTGCCGATCTGGCCGTGCGTACCACCTTCCTTGGGCAGGCCACGCTTATGACCCAGCGGATGCAAAGCCTCGACCGCCAGCTTGGGAGCATAGATCAACGCATCGCACAGCGTGCGACACAGATGGTGCAGGACATCAATGGCATGACCCGCGAGCTGGCCGATCTCAATGCCCGTATCCTCGATATGCGCAACCGCTTCCCAGGTCACGAGCCGAATGATCTGTTGGACCGGCGGGATCTTGTGCTGCGCAACCTTTCAAGCAAACTGGATGTCCAGACCTACGAAGACGAGCGAGGCAATGTTCAAGTCAATCTATCCAACGGCCTGCCGCTCGTCTTGGCCGATCGCAATATGCCGCTGGGGGTGATGGTTTCGGGTACGCAGCTTGCTATCACTTTCAATGACATGGATGTGACTGCCTATATCGGCAGCGGTGAGCTTGGAGGGTTGTTACAGGTCAAGCATGATGCGCTCGATCCTCTGCGTGCCCAGCTTGGGCGAGCGGCCTTCAGCCTGGCCCAGCGGATCAATGAGGTGCATCGTCAGGGCGAAGGACTGGATAGTCTCGATGGAACAGCAGATGGGCGTGATCTGTTCAAGGCCCCGGTGCCCGGCGGTGGATCTGCCAATTATTTGGCACTTCATGCCTTCATCGGCGCTGACCGCGTCGAGCCCTCGGCCTCGGGCGTGACTGTCGCCATTGAAGACGTTACTCAACTCAATGCCCATGACTTCGCCTTGCGCTATGAGGGCGAGGCATGGAAACTCTACCGCCTGGGTGAGGCCCAGCCCATGCAGACCGTCGTCCCCGGGGTGATCGACCTTACCAGTAGCGAAGGCATCAAGATCGATGCCTCAAGCTTGCCCGCGACTCCAGGGGTAGGACAGCCGCGCGAGCTCATCCTGCGGCCGATGGGAGGGGTGCTGGCTAGCCTCAGCCTGGCCATCCAAGATCCGCGCCAGATTGCCGCCGCCTTGCCGGGCGGTGGGGTCGGGGATAATCGCAATATGCTGGCTTTGGCTTCCATTGCCAGCGCCCAGGATGTCGTAGGTGGGGTGCAATCCCTGAGCGGGGCGTTCACGCAGGTGCAAGCCGCCTTTGGTAGTCTGGCGCGCGCCAACAAGGTGTCTCTGGACGCGCAGGAGATCGTGGTCAAGCAGATCCGTGATCGGCGTGAGTCCATCGTTGGCGTCAACCTAGATGAGGAGGCAGCCCACCTCATGCGACTGCAGAACCACTATATGGCCCTGTCGAAGTCGCTCTCGGTGGCCGACAACCTGTTCCAATCCCTGCTGCAAGCCGCCTCATGAGGGTTTGAACCATGGATACACGCATCTCCTCCACCCTCTTTTTCCAACAAGGCTTGAGTGGCATCCGGACTGCGCAGACCGGCATGGCCCGTGCCATGCATGAGATTTCGAGCGGCAAGCGTGAGCTGAGCCCAGCTTTGGATCCAGTGGTGAGTACCACCATCACCTCGTTGGAACAGAGCATTAGCCGTCTTACCCAATATCAGCGCAATGCCGATGCGGCGAATGCGCGTCTGGGGCAGACGGAAAACGCCTTGCAGGGCATGACTGAGGTGATCAGCCGGGCGCGGGAGCTGGCCATCGAGTTCAACAAGAGCACGCATGATACGGTGTCGCGCGGTGCCCTGCGCAACGAATTCGGCCAACTGCGCGACCAGATGCGCGCGTTGTTGAACACCCAGGATGAGCGTGGGGAGTATATCTTCGCCGGGAGCAAGGTCACCACTCAGCCCTATCCACCGGGCAATCCCCAGACCTATGCGGGGGATGGCCTCGCACTCAACGTGCAGGTCGCTGAGGGGCGCACCCTTCAAGTGGGGCAGGTGTTTTCCGACCCCGTCAATCCGGACGAAATTAAAACCTTTCTCAACACCCTCGATGCCCTGGCCACAGGAATCGAGCCAGTCCCTGATGAGGCGGACCTGACCCCCATGCTCGCGGCGCTGGACAAGATCATCACCCTGCGCGCGCAGGTGGGCAATGCGATGAATGCAGTATCTCTCGCCCGTGCCGACAATGAGGGCGAGTTGTATGGCTACACCATGACCCTTTCAGCCCTGCGTGATACTGACTACGCCTCCGCCATCACCCAGCTCAACCAGCAGGCCCTCCTGCTCCAGGCCACCCATAGCACCCTGGCCAAGGTACAGGGGCTGTCGTTGTTCAATGTAATCTGATACGCCCCAGGCTCGCCAAGCCGCGCGTAAAGCGCGGTATCATGCCGGCTTTGCCGTAGAGCCGGGGCCACTTGTGAACCCATCCTCAAACTCCCTGACCTTCTTTGCCAGCGCCGCCAAGGGGCTGGTCTCTGTTGTGGCCGAGGAACTCCGCCAGCTTGGCGCGCAAAGCT
This sequence comes from Gammaproteobacteria bacterium, assembly GCA_029335925.2. Taxonomy (GTDB): domain Bacteria; phylum Pseudomonadota; class Gammaproteobacteria; order Halothiobacillales; family Halothiobacillaceae; genus Thiofaba. The sequence continues at coordinate 9,915 of JARJMX020000161.1, read as the reverse complement.
TGCGCGAGCACCCGGCGGGGGTGCACTTTTCTGGTGATCTGGCTCTTGGCTACCGGGCCTGCCTGTGGCTGCGTTCAGCCAGCCGGGTGCTGGTGGAGATTGCTGAGCTTGCGGCTGAGGATGTTGACCACCTCTACGTCGGCGTGCGTGAGCTCGACTGGTCGGCGTGGCTCGCCCCTGCGCGCAGCTTCGCGGTCAGCTTCCACGGCATGAGTCCCTCGATCCGGCATACGGGCTTTGGCGCTCAGAAGGTCAAAGATGCCATCGTGGATGCCTTTCAGACCCGCCATGGCCGCCGTCCGCGGGTCGATCTCCACTCGCCTGAGCAGATCATCCATGTCCATCTCTCGGGAAGGCGGGCGCGCATCGCCCTCGACCTGGTCGGAGTGGAGGCCCTGCACCACCGCGGCTACCGCCATCAGGCTGGTGAGGCTCCCCTGCGTGAGACTTTGGCAGCGGGCCTTTTGTGGCGTGCCGGCTGGCCGGCGATCGCGGCAGAAGGTGGGGCCTTTCTCGACCCCATGTGTGGCTCGGGCACCTTGCTGATCGAGGCCGCCTGGATGGCGGGGGAGGTGGCTCCGGGCCTTTTGCGTCCTGCCTGGGCGCTAACGCGCTGGCCGCAGCATGATGCGCTCCTTTGGGGCGGCTTGCTTGAGGAGGCGCAGACCCGCCGTATCCAAGGCCTTGGCCGCATCCCTCCTATCCTGGGCTTTGACCGGGATGCGCGCATGCTGCCGGTAGCGCGCGCCAACCTCGAGCGTGCCGGGCTGTCGAAGCATGTCCGTGTCGCTCACGGCGCGGTCGAGACGGTGCATCTGCCCGATGACCTGCCCAGCTTCGGCCTCATGCTCACTAATCCGCCCTACGGTGAACGCCTGGACAGTGTGGGCAACATGCCTGCCCTGTACGCTGCCCTAGGCACTCTCATGGCGCGGGATCTGCTGGGTTGGGAGGCGGCCTTGATCCTGCCGAAGAATGCCGAGGCCTGGCATCTTGGTTGGCGCGCCTACCGCTCTCATGATGTGTTCAACGGGCCGCTCGAGTGCCGCCTGTTGCGCATCCACGTCCAGGAGGACCAGAAACTTGCCCCGCGCGTCGAGGACGATGGCTCGGCTGCGCGCCTGATCCGTGCTTGCGCCCCGATGGCGGCGTCGGATGGCGCGCGCATGGTGGCCAACCGCCTGCGCAAGAACCTTAGGGAGCTGGGCCGCTGGGCCGCGCGTGAGGGCGTGACCTGCTACCGCGTCTATGATGCCGACATGCCCGAGTACTCACTGGCGATCGACCTTTATCACGATGTCGAGGGCAAGCGCTGGGTGAATGTGCAGGAATATGCGGCCCCGGCCAAGGTCGATCCCGAGGCCGCCCGTCGGCGTCTGCGCGAGGCCATGGCTGTGCTGCCTGAGGTGTTTGATGTGGCACCTGAGCAGGTCTTCCTGCGCGTACGCGAGCGCAAGAAGGGCCAAAGCCAATACGAGAAGCGGGCTGAGTTTGGCCTCTTCCATGAGGTCACAGAGGGTAAGGTCCGCCTGCTGGTGAACTTCACCGATTACCTTGATACGGGGCTCTTTCTTGATCACCGCATCATCCGCGGCTGGTTGGGCAAGTGGGCTGTCGGCAAGGACTGCCTCAACCTGTTCTGCTACACGGGGGTGGCGACCCTACACATGGGGCTTGGCGGCGCGCGCTCGACCACCTCGGTGGATATGTCCCGCACCTACCTCGAATGGGCGCGCCGCAACCTTGAGCTCAACGGCCTGCTAGGCGGAGCGCACCGGTTGATTCGGGCTGATTGCCTGACCTGGCTGGAGGAGGCCGTCAAGGCGGGCGAGCGCTTTGACCTGATCTTCCTCGATCCTCCGACTTTCTCCACTTCCAAACGCATGCAGGGTACTTTGGACGTGCAGCGCGACCATGTGGCGCTCATCCGCAAGGCCATGGCCCTGCTACGGCGTGGCGGAATGCTGGTGTTTTCCAACAACATGCAACGCTTCAAGCTCGATGCTGCGGCCTTGGCCGATCTGTGCATCGAGGATATAAGCCACGCCTCGATTCCGCGTGATTTTGTCCGCAATCCGCGCATCCACCAGTGCTGGAAGCTTGCCTTTGCCGGTTGAATGAGGATAATCCAACGAGTTTTATGGAAATGGACGGGAAGCGAGTGACCAAGACCGTCGTCCCACGCCGGCTCCTTGCGCTGGCGATGATCACAGCCCTGGCCGGCTGCTCGGTGGTGACCGAGCGTGACGTATCTGCGCTGCGTGATCTGCCGACCTCTGCCGCTGAATCGGCCAGCGCAGATGCCGGGGAGGCCCTCAAGGTGGCTCTGGCGCAGCGTGGGATCCGCTATCGCCCCGGTGGCAATACTCCCAGTGAGGGTTTTGATTGTAGCGGCCTGGTGTACTTCTCCTTCAACAGCGTGGGCATCCGCCTGCCGCGATCCTCTCAGGACATGTTCCACGCCACTCGGCGCATTGATAAGGCCGAGCTCCGTCCCGGTGATCTCGTTTTCTTCCGTCAGCGTTCCTCCCGCATCACCCACGTGGGCATCTATGCCGGTAACGGCCAATTCGTCCATGCGCCGACCAAAGGCAAGGATGTTGAATTGACCTCACTGGAAGACCCTTACTGGAAGAAGCGCTTTGCCGGGGCAGGAAGGGTCGAGACCGGCAGTCCGACCCTAGCCTCTAACTGAGTTCTCCAGCTCCACGGACCTGACTTCGCAGCCCAGACGGCCGTCCTGCATCCTCACCCAGATGGCCTCGCCTGCGGCCAGTTCAGCTGCACGTGTCACGGCCCTTTCTTCCTCATCCTCGATGATTGCGTAGCCCCGATGAAGGGTGGCAAGCGGGCTGAGCACATGCAGATGACCGGCCAGTTGGCGCAGGTGCGCTTCGTGGTTGGAGAGGATCTGCGTCATGCAGTGAAGCATCGCCGTGCGCAGGGCTTCCAAACGGGCCTCCATCCGCTGAAGCCGTTGGGCTGGATGTTGGCGCATAAGACGTAATTCCAGTGTGGCGAGCTTGCCTTGGCGTGCGTGCAGGATCTTGTGTCCACTGTGGTACAGCCGTTCTGTTAGACGCTTTAAGCGTTCGCCCATCCGTTCGAGTCGCAGGCTGGGGTGCAGGGCGAACAGGTGGCGGCTGGCTGAGTCGAGCCGCTGGGCGCGGCGATCCAACCCATCCTGCATGCGTCGCAGCAGACGCGCCTCGAGTGCGCGCAGCTGATCGGCTACGGCCAAGACATCCGGCACGGCCAGGCTGGCTGCGGCACTGGGGGTCGGGGCGCGGGCGTCGGCGACGAAATCGGCGATGGTGAAGTCGGTTTCATGGCCCACGCCGCTGATGACGGGCAAGCGGCTCGCGGCGATCGCCCGTGCCACCCGCTCTTCATTGAATGGCCACAAGTCTTCCAGCGACCCGCCGCCGCGTACCAGCAGCAGCACATCGCAAGCTCCATCCTCATTGGCCCGGCGCAGGGCGGCCACGATCTCATCGGCTGCCCCCGCCCCCTGCACGCTGGTGGGATAGATGCGCACGGGGATCAAGGGAAAGCGGCGCTCGAGCACATGCAGTACATCACGCACGGCTGCGCCGGAGGGCGAGGTGATGATGCCGATGCGATGGGGCAGAGCAGGCAGCGGGCGCTTGCGCGCGGCTTCGAACAGCCCTTCGGTGGCGAGGCGCTGCTTGAGCTGCTCGAAGGCACGCTGCAAGGCGCCAAGGCCAGCCTCCTCGATATGCTCGACCACCAGTTGCAGGTCGCCGCGCGGTTCGTACACCGTGATGCGTGCGCGTACGAGCACGTGGGTTCCGTCTTGCGGGCGGAAGCGCAAAAGGCTCGCGCGGTTGCGAAACATGGCGCAGTGTATCTGGGCGTCGGCATCCTTGAGAGTGAAATAGAGGTGCCCGGAGCCTGGGCGGGCGAGATTAGAAATCTCTCCCTCGACGAGGACGACTGGGAAGCTGCCCTCGAGCAAGGTCTTGATCTTGCGAACGAGGGAGGAGACGGTCAGGGGGGAAGGTGGCGTGAACATGCCGCCAGTCTAGCAGGGTGTTGAAAAAGAGTATCCTGCCCTTGTTAACGCCTCTGATCGCGGCACATGTCACCATGCCATGATTGTCCTGGAACAACCATGGGGCGCGAAGCGTCCCCGAAGGGCTGGGCACAGGGATGTGCCCAGCCGCGACAGACTCCGAAGATCAGCCGCTTATCGTGATTGATCTTCGTTGCAAGCCATCCTTGGCCTGCTAGCAGCCCGAGGGTGTTCTCACGTGCCCTAAAATGCTAAGCGCCGGGACAGTCCTGGCGCTGAAGTGGAGGGGGTGGGGCATCGATCAGTTCTTGTAGGGCCCTGCGTTCTTTTGCTCGTTGGCCTGTTTGACCGCCATGTCGGCTTCGAACTTCACGCGCTTGGCCAGCTTGGTGGCTTCATCGTACTTGCCCTCGGAGGCGGCCTTCTCGGCAGCCTTCATGTAATCCTCGGTCTTGCCCCATACGTTGTTGACCTTTTGGGCCTCGGCCAAGGCTGCTTTGGCCTCTTTGATCGCGGTCTCGTAGGCAGCACTATCACCACCCTCCGGGCCAGTGGCACAAGCGGTCAGGAGGGTGAAGGAGCCAGTGATAGCGAGGGTCTTGAGCAGGGTGTTGAACTTCATGGTCATCTTTTCCTCGTGGTGGCCGTGGGGCTTTGGTTTTGTAGTTTGTCTAAAAGGCCGTGTTTTGGATGAGTCGCTCATAACTTGCTGTCATTGTGGTCATGATCGATTCATCCGGAATACATCGGAGCTTGTCCTAAGGGAGCCGACCAAGGAGGGCGGCATTCGCCTCGTTGGTCCTGTCGAGGCGTTCACGTCTGCTCGAAGGGCCTGGGCCGGAAAACCTCCTGGTTTTTGACGCGGTCGAGTTTACCGGGAATGGTGCAAACCCTATAATTGCAAAAATTTTTATTGCAGAAAGTCCCTCTTATGGTGCGCATTATCGAAGAAGGCCTGACCTTCGACGACGTTCTTCTCGTCCCGGCACACTCCACTGTCCTGCCGCGGGATGTCTCCCTTACCACGCGCATCACGCGCAACATTACCCTGAATATCCCGCTGGTGTCCGCAGCCATGGACACCGTCACCGAGGCCCGTCTGGCCATCGCCCTGGCCCAGGAAGGCGGCATCGGCATCATCCACAAGAACATGACGCCCGAGCAGCAGGCCCGTCATGTGCGCCAGGTGAAGAAATACGAGAGCGGCGTGATCAAGGACCCGATCACCGTCACCCCGGCGACCACGATCCGCGAAGTCAACGCCATGGCGCGCCTGCACAATATCTCCGGCTTCCCGGTGGTGGATGGTGCGAACCTGGTCGGCATTGTGACCCATCGGGACGTGCGTTTCGAGACCAATCTCGATGCCCCCGTGCACACGGTCATGACCGGGCGGGACAAGCTAGTGACCGTGCAGGAGGGCGCGAGCCGCGACGAGGTGCTTGCGTTGTTGCATAAGCACCGGATCGAGAAAATTTTGGTCGTCAACGGTGATTTCCACCTGCGTGGCATGATCACCGTCAAGGACATCCAGAAGTCAACCGACTTCCCTAATGCCTGTAAGGATGAACAGGGCAGTCTGCGCGTCGGCGCAGCGGTGGGCACCGGAGGCGACACCGAGGCACGTGTCGCGGCGCTGGTCGATGCCGGCGTGGATGTGATTGTGGTCGATACCGCGCACGGTCATTCACAGGGCGTGCTTGACCGCGTGCGCTGGATCAAGCAAACCTATCCTGAGCTTCAGGTGGTCGGTGGGAATATCGCTACCGCCGAGGCCGCCCTGGATCTGGTCAAGGCGGGCGCGGATGCGGTCAAGGTCGGCATCGGTCCGGGCTCCATTTGCACCACCCGCATCGTGGCAGGCGTGGGGGTGCCACAGATCACTGCTATCTCCAACGTCGCCAAGGCCCTGGAAGGCACGGGGGTACCGATAATTGCCGATGGCGGTATCCGCTTCTCTGGCGACTTGGTCAAGGCCATCGCGGCCGGCGCCAACTGTGTGATGATTGGCGGCATGTTCGCCGGCACGGAGGAGGCGCCGGGCGAGGTTGAGCTTTATCAGGGCCGTTCTTATAAGGCCTATCGCGGTATGGGGTCGATCGGCGCGATGCAGCAGGGCTCCTCCGATCGCTACTTCCAGGGTGACAAGGCGGCCGATAAACTGGTTCCGGAGGGCATCGAGGGCCGCGTGCCATACAAGGGCCCGATGTCCGTTATCGTCCACCAGCTGATAGGGGGCTTGCGCTCCGGCATGGGCTACCTTGGCTGTGCCGACATCGAAGAGTTACGCCGCAAGCCCTCGTTCGTGCGCGTGACCTCGGCCGGTATGCGCGAGAGCCACGTACACGACGTGCAGATCACCAAGGAAGCGCCAAACTACCGGATCGACTGACCGACAAGTCCGCTACTCCGCCCGGCCTTGGCCGGGCGTTTTGCTTTCAACGAATTGAAGACCATGCAGCACGACATCCACTCCGATCGCATCCTGATCCTCGATTTCGGCTCGCAGTACACCCAGCTCATTGCCCGCCGGGTGCGGGAGGCGGGTGTGTACTGCGAACTCCACCCGTGGGACATGGACGAAGCCGCCATCCGCGCCTTCGCGCCGAAGGGCATCATCCTCTCCGGCGGGCCCGAGTCGGTGACGGCGGATAATCCGCCGCGCGCCCCCGAGGTCGTGTTTCAGCTCGGCGTACCGGTGCTCGGCATCTGCTACGGCATGCAGACCATGGCGGCCCAGCTCGGCGGTCGGGTGGAGACCCACCACCATCAGGAGTTCGGTTATGCCCAGGTGCGCGCCCGCGGCCACACCGCGCTTTTGAAGGACATCGAGGACCACACTACCGAAGAGGGCTGGGGGCTGCTCGACGTGTGGATGAGCCATGGCGACCGCGTGGTCGAGATGCCGGAAGGCTTCAAGCTTATGGCCAGTTCCGAGGGGGCGCCGATCGCCGGCATGGCGGACGAGACCCGTCATTTCTACGGCGTGCAGTTCCACCCGGAGGTCACCCACACCCGCCAGGGGGACCGCATCCTGCGCCGGTTCGTACTCGAGATCTGTGGCTGCAAGGCCCTGTGGACCTCGGCCAACATCATCGAGGACAGCATCCGTCACATCCGCGAGCAGGTCGGTGAGGATGAGGTGATCCTCGGCCTCTCCGGGGGGGTGGACTCCTCCGTGGTCGCCGCCCTCCTGCACAAGGCCATCGGCGACCAGCTCACTTGCGTGTTCGTCGACAACGGCCTCTTGCGCCTGCATGAGGCCGATCAGGTCATGGCCACCTTCGCCAAGCACATGGGCATCCGGGTGATCCGGGTCGATGCCGAGCAGCGCTTCCTCAGGGAGCTTGCCGGGGTCAGTGACCCGGAGGAGAAGCGCAAGATCATCGGCCGCGTGTTTGTCGAGATCTTCGAGGAAGAGTCCAATAAACTCACGAACGTCAAATGGCTGGCGCAGGGCACCATCTACCCGGATGTGATCGAATCCGCCGGCAGCAAGACCGGCAAGGCCCATGTCATCAAGTCGCACCACAACGTCGGCGGCCTGCCTGCGCACATGCGCCTCAAGCTTTTGGAGCCCTTGCGCGAGCTGTTCAAGGACGAGGTACGCAAGCTGGGGCTGGAGCTGGGCCTGCCCTACGAGATGGTTTATCGCCACCCGTTCCCGGGGCCGGGGCTGGGCGTGCGCATCCTCGGCGAGGTGAAGAAGGAGTATGCCGACCTGCTGCGCCAGGCGGACGCCATCTTCATCGAGGAGTTGCGCAGGCATAACCTGTACGACAAGATCTCGCAGGCCTTTGCCGTCTTCCTGCCCGTGCGCTCGGTGGGGGTGATGGGCGATGGCCGGCGTTACGACCATGTTGTTGCCCTGCGCGCGGTGGAGACCATCGACTTCATGACCGCCCGCTGGGCGCACCTGCCCTATGACTTTCTTGACCATGTCTGCCGCCGCATCGTCAACGAGACGCGCGGCATCTCGCGCGTGGTCTACGACATCACCGGCAAGCCGCCCGGTACCATCGAGTGGGAGTGACCCCATCCGCCAGGTGGACTGAGATGTCCGATACCTACTGGATGGAGCAGGCCTTGGAGCGGGCCCGGCGCGCGGAGGACGAAGGCGAGGTCCCGGTCGGCGCGGTGCTGGTCAAGGACGGCCTGCTGGTGGGGGAGGGCTGGAACCGCTCCATCGCTGCTTGCGACCCGACGGCGCATGCTGAGATTAATGCCCTGCGCGACGCCGCTGAACGGCTGGGCAACTACCGTCTGCCCGGGACCACTCTGTATGTCACCCTCGAACCCTGCCCGATGTGTGTGGGCGCGATGATCCATGCGCGGGTGGAGCGGGTGGTGTTTGGCGCGTTCGACCCCAAGACCGGAGCCTGTGGCGGGGCGCTCGACCTTGCTCATCATCCCAGCCACAACCACCGCCTGATCGTGGATGGCGGGGTCATGGCCGAACCCGCTGCTGAGCTGTTACGCACCTTCTTCCGCCGCCGACGCGCGGAGTCCCGAAATCAGCGTTGTATCCATATACAAAGGCCCACGCAAGCGTGGGCCTTTTCTTGTCATCGTGGCGGAGCCATTCGCCCCCGCCTCGTGTTTCGATCAGCGGCTGCCGTACACCAGTTCGGCGCGGCGGTTCTGGGCGTAGCAGGACTCGTTGTGTTGATCACACACTGGCTTCTCTTCGCCGTAGGCGACCACGGAGATCTGCTCGGCGGCCGCGCCTTGCAGTACCAGTATGTCGCGCACGGCGTTGCCACGTTTCTCGCTCAGGGCGACGTTGTATTCATTGCTGCCGCGCTCGTCAGCGTGGGCCTCGATGGTGACCTGGCGCTTTGGGTTGGCAGCCAGGAAGGCGGCGTGTTCGCGCAGCATTGCACGGTATTTCTCGCCGACAGCGAAGCTGTCGTAGTCAAAGTAGACCACAGAGTTGGCTTGGGTCGGCTTGCCAGCGTACAAGGCGCTCTCGTCATAGCCGCCTGCGCCGATGCCGGCGGTGGAGGTGGAAGCGCCATTCATGGCCCCTGTGGCCCCAGCTTCTTTCTCCGGGGTCGAGCTACAGGCGGCCACGGTTAGGGCCGCCAGCAGGACAACAGAAAGTTTCACCTTGTTCATGGAAATACCAGATCTCAATGGGAAGGGTTAGGAAAAGGCGATGGACGTGGGCCGATGGTTCGGCCAAATAGTTAGCAAATTATATAGGTATTTGATGCGCTTTGAATGCCCTGCCGACGCGTCAGAGAGGGGGATGCGCTGCTTCTGGCGGGGCGGACGCTCGTGGGGGATGTATAATACGGGCAATTTTCCGCAGTCATTCGCCCACAAGGCGTGTAGCCGTTTGAAACAGGCCCATCCATCTTCATCGCGCTCATCCACCACCCTGACTGTGCATATCGGGCGCAGTCTGCGGGAGGGGCTGTTCTACCTGATGCTCGCAGCAGCCATTTTCTTGCTGCTTGCGCTGGCCTCGTACGATGTGCGTGACCCAGGCTGGTCACAGGCATCGAGCAACCAGGAGCCACGCAACCTCGGCGGCTGGCTGGGCGCCTGGCTTGCCGACCTTTTGATTTATCTTGGTGGATACGGCGCCTATGTGGTCCCCGTCGGCTTGCTGGTGGTCGGCTGGCTGATCTATCGCGGTCGCCGCGACGATGGACTGTTTTCGCGCAAGTGGCTGGCGGTCCGCGCAGTCGGGTTTGTGTTGGCCTGGCTCGCGGCCGCCGCGCTGTGTTCCCTGCACCTGCTTGGTCCCCAAGCCGAGGTCTCGATGGGGGGCGGCGGGGTGCTCGGCCGGATGGGGGGCATGGGCGTGGCTAGTCTACTCGGCCTTGCGGGTGGGACGGTGGTCCTGCTCGCCCGGTTGTTCTCCGGCTTCA
>JARJMX020000153.1 GCA_029335925.2 Gammaproteobacteria bacterium | reverse complement strand
TCAAGGACGCTGCCATCAGGCGCCAAGTCCACGATCCATCCACCCATGGCGACTTGCATACGCATGAGGCTTAAGCTCATCGCGCAGGCTTAGGGCATAGGAATCGGTCATCCCGGCGATCATGTCGGTCAACAGCTGGGCCTCGCGATAGCGCAGCGGCATGGTATTACGCGGCGACTCGAACACCCGCCGGTAGTTCTCCGAGATGCGCCCATAGGCATAGGCGGCAAACGGTGTGCGGCGCGGCGACTCGGGGCGGGCGGGGTCGGTGCGGTCCGTGATAGCGAACCAGAGCATGTCCATCAGCTCATGGATGACCTCGAAGCCGGTCAGCTCCACAGCGAGCACGCTGGGGTGGCGATAGATGTGACGCAGATTGAACTGGCGCAGGGCGCCGATGAAGGCCCCCGCGCTGGAAGCGGCCAGCAGCTCTCCATCGAAACGGCCGGCAAGCATCGCCTCGTGATGCCTCAGCCAAGCCTCGGTGAGGGCACGGGTCAGGGCGCCGATGGCGCGGATGCGGAACACCTGCATCGAGATGTCGTTCAGCTCCGCCGGCGACAGGCCCGCCTCGCGGTAGCCGTTGTGCTCGCGCTCGGCGGCGTCACACACCCAGGCCACGGTCGCATCCGAACCCGCCGCATGGCGCAGGTGGGCAAGGATGTCGTGGAACGACACCAGGCGCTTCTTCACCGCATCCTCGGCATCCAGCACACAGTAGGCAATGTCATCGCAGGCTTCGAGAAGAAAGCTCAACGGATGACGGAGGCCTTCACCCAGGCCGGTGGCGGCCCACACCTCTTCGACCAGGCTGGCCTCGGACTGAAAAAAGCCATGCTTGCGCCGCACCGGCACGGTTTTGTCGGTCCGGTCGGAGGCCACCGGATACTTGATCAGCGCCGCCAGGGTGGCATAGGTCAGGTTAAGGCCGTAGTCGTCGTTGAGGATCTGCAACTTGGTGAGCAGGCGCAGGGTCTGGGCGTTGCCCTCAAAGCGCAGGAAATCCTGCCGCATCGCCTCGGAAAGGCCATGCTCCCGGCCGAGCACGGTTTCTGCGTGGCGCTCGAACCAGGTCTGGATCGCCCGCTCGCCCTGATGACCAAAGGGGGGGTTGCCAAGGTCATGGGCAAGGCCGAGGGTTGCGAGCAGGGCGGGGATGTCGCGCTCCACATGCGGCCGCCCGCGCCCGATACCGTGGTTGAACACCAAGTCCACCCCCATTGCCCGGGCGAGGTTGGCCACCTCGTGCGAGTGGGTCAGGCGAGTGCGCACCACGTCGTTGCGCTCGAGCGGGAAGACCTGGGTCTTGTCCGCCATGCGGCGCACCGGCGCGGCATAGAGCACGCGGTCGTAGTCGCGCTCGATCTCGGTGCGCACCTCATGCCCACCGAGCGGCATTGGCGCCTGCGAGCTGGGGCGGCGGCGCGCTGGATTGAGAAGACGTATCCAGTCAGTCATCAGCTTCCCTTGGGGGCGGCCTGATGCCGCGATCGGTACAATGCCGACAAGCATAACGAATGAAGGGGGGATTGCCATGAAGATCGGCCTGCTCGGCACCGGCCTGCTCGGCTCAGCAGTGGTCGAACGCCTGCTCGACCAAGGGTTTGCCGTTACGGTCTGGAACCGCACGGCGGACAAGACCGCTCCTCTCGCAGCGCTCGGGGCACAGCAAGCCACCACGGCCGCGGAAGCCATCGCGGCGAGTGAGGTCATTCTGCTGTTCCTGGCCGATCGTGCCGCCTGCGAGGGCGTGCTGCTCGCTCCCCCCACACGCACGGCCCTGCCCGGCAAGACCGTGGTGCAAATGGGTACCCTCGGCCCCGAGGACAGTCGCCAGCTTGCCCAAGCCCTGACCACCGCCGGGGCTGAGTATGCCGAATGCCCGGTGCTCGGCAGCCTGCCGGAGGCGCGTGCAGGCACGCTGATTTTGATGTACGGCGGGGATGAGGATCTGCTCAAACGGATCGAGCCCATGCTGCGCGCGCTTGGCCCCGAGCCGAAACGCATCGGCGAAGTCGGGCAGGCCGCGGCGCTCAAGCTCGCCCTCAACCAGCTGATCGCCGCCGAGACCGCCGCCTTCGCCATGAGCCTCGCCCTGGTGCAGGCGAGCGGGGTGGCGGTGGAGGACTTTATGCAGATCCTGCGCGGCAGCGCCCTCTACGCGCCGACCTTCGACAAAAAACTTAAGCGTATGCTCAAGCACGATTACGCCCACCCCAACTTCCCGCTCGACCACCTGATCAAGGACGTGCACCTGTTCATCCGCGCCGCCGAAGGGGCAGGCATCGACACCAGCCCCCTAGCCGCGCTGGAGACCGTGCTGGGCAAGGTGTCCGTCCAAGGTCATGGCAACGCGGACTACAGCGTGTTGGCGGAGGGTTTCAGGCCCATGTGACCGACGGGTTACAATCGCGCCGATTTTGCCTGTCTACGCGAGTACTCCCATGCACCAGCACCTCACCCCCATCCGCCGCGCCCTGCTCTCCGTATCCGACAAGACCGGCCTGATTGAATTTGCTCACTATCTGGCCAACCGTGGCGTGGAGCTGCTGTCCACCGGTGGCACGGCGAAGCTTTTGCGCGAGGCCGGCCTGGCGGTGAAAGATGTCTCTGAGTACACCGGCTTTCCGGAGATGATGGATGGGCGGGTGAAAACCCTGCACCCGAAGGTACACGGCGGCATTCTTGGCCGTCGCGGAGTGGACGACGCGGTCATGGCTAAGCATGGCATCGCCCCCATCGACCTGGTGGTGGTCAACCTCTACCCCTTCGCCGAGGCCACGGCCAAGCCCGGTTGCAGCTATGAGGACGCGGTGGAGAACATCGACATTGGCGGCCCGACCATGGTGCGTGCAGCGGCCAAGAACCATCGTGATGTGACCGTCGTCGTCAACCCGGACGACTATGCCCGCGTGCAGGCGGAGATCGAGACCCAGGGGGGCGTCTCTGCGGCCACCCGCCTTGATCTCGCCGTGCGCGCCTTTGAACACACCGCTGCCTACGACGGCATGATTGCCAACTACTTTGGCCGACGCGTGCCTGCGCATAGCTGTGCGCAGGTGGCCGAGGCCAGCTGGGATACGCCCGCCACCTTCCCGCGCACCTTCAACCTCCAGGTCGAGAAATACATGGACCTGCGCTACGGCGAGAACCCCCACCAGCGCGCCGCGTTCTATGTCGAGGCCAACGCACCGGCCGGAAGCATCGCCCGTGCCACCCAATTCCAGGGCAAGGCGCTGTCCTATAACAACATCGCCGACACTGACGCGGCCCTGGAGTGCGTGAAGCAGTTCGACGCCCCGGCCTGCGTGATTGTCAAACATGCCAACCCCTGTGGCGTGGCGGTGGCCGAGGATATCCTCGCTGCCTATGAGCGCGCCTATCAGACCGACCCCGAGTCCGCCTTTGGCGGCATCATCGCCTTCAACCGCCCGCTGGATGGCGCCACCGCGCGCGCCATCATCGAGCGCCAGTTCGTCGAGGTCATCATCGCCCCCGAGGTCACCCCGGAGGCCCTGCAGGCGACCGCCGCGAAGAAGAATGTGCGCGTGCTCGCTTGCGGCCTGTGGGGCGAAGATGACAAGGGCCGACTGGACTTCAAGCACGTCGCAGGCGGGCTGCTGGTGCAGGACCTGGATCAGGGCATGATCTCGGCCGCCGATCTGAAGGTGGTGAGCCAGCGCGTTCCGACCGAGGCCGAACTGCGCGACCTGCTGTTTGCCTGGAAGGTGGCCAAGTACGTCAAATCCAACGCCATCGTCTATGCCAAGGACGAGGCCACCATCGGCATTGGCGCCGGGCAGATGAGCCGGGTCAACTCCGCGCGCATCGCTGCCATCAAAGCCGAGTACGCCGGACTTGAGGTGAAAGGTGCGGTGATGGCCTCCGATGCCTTCTTCCCCTTCCGTGACGGGATCGACAGCGCCGCCGCCGCTGGCATCACTGCCGTGATCCATCCGGGCGGATCGATGCGCGACGAGGAAGTGATTGCCGCGGCCAACGAACATGGCATGGCCATGGTGTTCACCGGGATGCGCCACTTCCGGCACTGAGCAGCCATCGCGGCGACACGCCGCCCCCACCCGCAGCAGTTCGTAGGAGGACCGCCCTCGGGCCGATCTTCCGGCCAGGTTGCGCCGAGGGTAGCGCTCCTACCGTGCTTTCACCCAAACGCCACGACCCATGCTTCGCGTCATCACCCTCAACGTCAACGGCATCCGCTCCGCCGCGAGCAAGGGCTTCTTCGACTGGCTGCCCTCACAGCAGGCCGACATCGTCTGCTTGCAGGAGCTCAAGGCCCAGGTCGACCAGCTCGGCGCGGAGGTGTTCTGGCCCGCGGGCTACCACTGCTACTACGAACCCGCCGAGCGCAAGGGCTACAGCGGGGTGGGGCTGTACGCCCGGCGTGAGCCGGATGATGTGATCGCAGGCTTCGGGGTGGAGGAGTTCGACCGCGAGGGCCGCTACCTGGAAGCCCGCTTTGGCCCGCTGAGCGTGGTGAGCCTCTATCTGCCCTCCGGCTCAGCCGGGCCAGAGCGCCAGGCCAGCAAGGACCGCTTCCTTAAGTCCTTCCCGGCGAAGATGCGCGAGCTCAAGGCCTCCGGTCGCAGCGTGATCCTGTGCGGAGACTGGAACATCGCCCACAAGCCGATCGACCTGAAGAACTGGCGCGGCAACCAGAAGAACTCCGGCTTTCTGCCGCACGAACGCGCCTGGCTGGATGAGCGCTGTGACAAGGAGGGATGGGTGGACGCCTTCCGGGTGGTGAACCAGGAACCCGAGCAGTACACCTGGTGGTCCAACCGCGGCCAGGCCTGGGCCAAGAACGTAGGCTGGCGCATCGACTACCAGCTCATCACCCCAGACCTTGCCCCCAAGGTGCTGGCGGCTTCGATCTGGAAGACCACCCGCTTCTCGGACCATGCCCCGCTGATTATCGACTACGACCTGCCCAGCCTGGCGACCGAGACGTCCTGATCCCTGCCGCGCAAGCGAGTCAGAGGATGCGGGTGATGGCCTCGGCGGCGCGCTTGACATCGAGGAAGATCAGCCCGAGCTTGGCCTGCGGCTTGGCGAGCACGGTCAATACCGCCTCCTCGCCAGCGTGGGTCATGAGGATATAGCCGCGATCGCCCTTGATCAGCACCTGCTCCAGCGCGCCGCGCGCCAGCTCCTTCGCGGTGCGGTCGCCAAGAGAGAGCAGCGCCGCGCTCATGGCCCCGACCCGGTCCTCGTCCATGCCCGCAGGCAGCAAGGAAGCCATCATCAGACCGTCGCTGGAGACAATGGCGGAGGCCTCGATATCAGCAGACGAGCCGTTGAGCTCGGAGAGAATGGAAGTGAGCATTTCGATACGCATGGATCGACTCCTTGCAGCTTCAAAGGGTCATCAACCGGCCAATGAGTTTTTCACTCATGCCAAGCTGACGGATGAGATTCTCTGCCACGCGCGAGATGTTCTGCGCGATCTTGATGACCTTGACCACCCGGCCTTCTGCATCAAGCAGCGGGGCATACTCGGCATAGAGAAAAATCTCGCTGCCGTCCTTGCGCAGACGGCGGAAAGTGCCGTGCACGCTTTCCCCCCGGGCGAGGGCAGTCCAGAATTCGGCATAGGCCGGTGATTGGACATATTCGCTGGAGCAAAACATACGGTGATGCTTGCCCTCGATCTCGGCCAGCGTATAGCCCATAGCCTGCAAGAAGATGCCGTTGGCGGCCATCACTTCGCCCTGCGGGGTAAAGACAATGACCGCAAACATGCGCTCGACGCTCGTCCAGGTCTGTTCGAGTTCATTGGTCGTCAGATTGAGCTCCATGTCCCTTCTCCAAGAAGTTGCCAAGCATTGGCGATAAAGGTTCACTTGGGCAAGGCTGGTGTGGCCATGCCCATGGTGGCTAGGCATGACCGCCTTGGGCCGTCAACAAACCCTGTCCTGACTATAGGGGAAGGCGACATAAGTCTCCAATTCCTTTTTATTCGCCTTACCATAAGGCAACGATTATACAGGCCTTTCCAGCACGGCGGCAAAGAACCCGTCCGTGCCGTGCCGGGCCGGATCGAGGCGAAGCCAGGCGCCCTGGACGGGTACGTCGATCCCTTGTGTCGCAAGGATCTCTGCCGCTGGAAGCAGGCTGAATTCCGGATGCCGGACGAGGCATTGCTCGACAATACGCTCGTTCTCCTCCGGCAGGATGGAGCAGGTGGCGTAGACGATCCTCCCGCCCGGCTTGAGCAGGCGCATGCTGCCTTCCAGCAATTCGAACTGGGTGCGGTTGAGGGCATCAAGGTCAAGCGGGCGCCATTTGAGGTCCGGATTGCGCCGCCAGGTGCCGGTGCCAGAACAGGGGGCGTCGATCAGGATGCGGTCGAACGTGCCCTTGGCGCGCTTAAGATGGGTATCGCTCATGCCGGCAATCGGCAGCGGGCGCACGTTGGACAGCCCGGCGCGGCGCATGCGCGGGGTCAGCTTGTCCAGCCGGTGGGCCGAGATGTCCGTGGCCCACAACTGACCTTTGCTCTGCATTAGGGCGCCGAGCTGGAGGGTCTTGCCCCCCGCCCCGGCACACAGGTCGAGCACGCGCTCGCCGGGCTTGGGGTCGAGCAGGTGGCCGATGAGCTGACTGGCCTCATCCTGCAGCTCGAACAGTCCGTCCTTGAAGGCGGGCAGGTTGAATAACGGGCGGCGATCATGTCGGCGCAGGCCATGCGGGGCGTAGGGCGTAGGCTCGGTCGGCAAGCCGAGTTCGTCCAGCATGTTCTGGAGGGTCGCGCGGTCGGTCTTGAGCAGGTTGACACGGAGGTCGACCGGCGCAGGCTGGTTCATCGCCTGCATCAGGGCCAGCAGGCCCTGTTCGCCATAGACAGGCAGCAGGCGCTCGGCCAGTGCGTCCGGCAGGTTGGCGCGCACCGCGAGCGGGGCCGTAGCAAGGTTGCACTTTAGGCGGTCGAGGGCAGCGGCCGCGCCGCCCCCGCCAAGCCACTTAATGACGAACTCGCGCTCCGCCCAGCCCTGGTCAAGCAAGAAGCCTGCGACCAGATAGTTCCACTGGCTTTCGTTCACCTTCATCCGCCACGCCAGGCTGCGACGGCTACGCAGTACACCGTACACGCTCTCCGCCACCACACCGCGATCCCGCACCCCCATCTGCGGGCGCTGGCGGAAATGGTGGTGGATGACCTGGTCGGCCGGAATACGACCTTTTGCAATCTCCTCGAGGATCTCCACCGCAAGGGCAAAGTGGTGGTAGCGGGCGCGGTAAGGGGGGCTCATATGGACATTCCCATCAATGAAAACGGCCCGCGCGATGCGAGCCATGGAAAGCCGTGGCGGCGGTCCGCTTCAGCCGCTTGAAACGCTTGCGCTGTCGCGGCGGGGGCGCCGCTCCTCCAGCCAGAATGTAAAAGGCCCGCCCCCGGGCCGATGAGGTCAAGCGGCGTCCGCTTTACGGATGGTACTGGTACAGCCAGGTCTCAGTGATCGGCTTGCCGTCGAGCTCCAGGTGGCAGCGCAACTCGACCGGCTCGCTGCCATCCACGGTGATGTCAAACTCCGAGCGCCAGCGCGGGGTGTACCAGATGGCCTCGCTACGGGTGAGCGAGATCTGCCCGCGCGAGGCGGACACCACCACGGTCGGGCGCACGCCCCAGGGGATGGACTTGAGGATCTCGCCATCCCACTCGATGACGATCTTTTTGGCATTGGCGGGGCGTGCCTTGCCGAATTCACCCCCGCGGCCCATACGCAGGGCGACGGCGCGGGCAAGATCCTTCTTCGGGAAGTAGGGTGTATCGGCCAGCCAGTGCAGGCGATAGCGGAAGCTGAAGGTGGTGCCAGCGCGGGCGGGCTTTTCCGGCACCCAGAACACGCCAATGTTGTCGTAAACCTCATCATCCGTGGGAATCTCGACCAGCTGCACCCGGCCCTTTCCCCACTCACCAAGCGGCTCGACCCAGGTGGTGGGGCGCCGATCGTAGTTCACGCCGTCAAGGTAATGCTCATAGTTGCGATCGCGCTGGGCCAGGCCAAAGCCACGCGGGTTCTCGTCCATGAACGAGGAGAACATGATGCGGGTGGGGTTATTGAGCGGGCGGACCAGGTGCTCCCCCGCGCCATTCCACATCACCAGGGTGTCGGAATCGTGCACCTCCGGCCGCCAGTCGTGGGAGTGGGCGGCCGGGTATTCGGCATACCAGAACATGGAGGTGAGCGGGGCGATGCCGAGGCGCTCCACATCCTTGCGCAGGAAGAGGTGATTCTCGATGTCCATCACCACGCCACTGGTCCGATGCAGGGCAAAGCGGTAAGCCCCAGTGATGGAGGGACCATCGAGCAGGGCGTAGACGATCAAGGGATCACCCTCGCGTGCGGCGGGCTCGAACCAGAAGGAGCGGAAATCCGGGAATTCCTCCGGCTCGGCAGCGCCGACGTTGAGGGCGATGCCGCGCGCAGACATGCCGACCTGGCCAAGCTCACCTACGGCGCGGAAGTACGATGCCCCCTGAAAGGTGGCCCAAGGCTCCTGCTTGGTCCAGTCACCGATGCGGCGCGACTCCTGCACCCAAAAACCAGCGATCGCAGATTCGCCCGGGCGGATGTCGTTCATCGGGCTCTGCGGGCCGAAGCTGAAGTAGTCCGGCTGGTAAATGATCTCGCGCGCCTCGCCGTTGTCCACCGCGAACATGCGCACGGTCTTCTGGAAATAGTAGCCGACCGGGCGGAAGGTGATGGGATAGACCGAGGGGCCGTCCTTCCACAGGGCGTAGTCATACTTGAATTTGATCTTGCCCTGCTCGTCGTAGTCGATCTTCTTGACCGCCTCGGGGTTTGGGCGGGCGGGCTCCTTATAAGGCTGGTCGGCCATGTCCCTGGCCATCTTGATCAGCATGTCGAAGTCGAACGGCTTGGCCTCGCCGAACTTGAGACCGGCGGCATCTAGAGCGGCGCGCGCCTTGGCGCCGAACAAACCCCAAAGCGGCAGGCTGCTCATGGCGGCAAGGAAGCTGCGGCGGGAAGTATCCACGGACATGCGGGGCTCCATCACGAGATTGTGGCAGGGTGAGGGCATTGTACGTCGAATCCCGCGAGAGGAAGACATAGGGCTCCCCCGTATCCATGCGCAGGTCAACGTCCGTTGTGCCAGCCTTGGAATCAACGAGGATCTCATGGCGGGTGAAGCATGCATCAAGGTAACCGTGCTCGCGCGAGCTTGAGCCAATCGGCCTTGAAGTCCTCGTACAGGACATGGACCAGCGGGCCGTTGGCCACCAGGGGAAACTGCTTTACGCGAGCGACCAAGGGCCAGTCCTCCTTGGAAAGTGGCTGGATCTGCGCAACTCCGGTGACACCGCGGGCCCGCGCCACCAAGTGGTGAGCTACGGTGCCTGGGCCCTGTACGAGGCGGCGGCATGACAACGCGGCATCCCCTGATCGAGCTGACGCACGCTTCCATCGCCCACGGCCTTGAGCACGGTTGCGCCTTGCCGGTGCAGGTCGAAAGCCTGCCGGAGCCGGTCGCGGCACCGTCTTAGCAGGCACTGCTGGAGCAACTGCACCCTGGGGTAGACGATCTGATCATTGAGGCGCAGGGTCGGCGCGCGACCTTCCTGCCGTCGGTATGGGCGCAGCTGCCTGAGCCAACCGAATTTCTCAGGCAGCTAAAGCATAAGGCCGGCCTGCCCTTGCATGGCTGGCCGGAGGGCATCCGAGTCTGGTATTACCAAGTGGAAGAGATCCGACCCTGACTGATCGCTTAAGATCGCCCTTCCCTTCTGCAACGCATCCGGTTGTGATGCATCCCCGCGACGGGTTCCGCGAGCCTCTCACGTGGGCCATGTTTGCTTCCCGGATGAGCCGTGCTTGGCTCATCCCTATTTCAGGCTGAGGCGTTGGTGTTACACCCCGCCGTATTGGGGATCTACCTCGATACGGTTACGCCCACCCATCTTGGCCCGGTAGAGGGCTTCGTCGGCGCGGGCGATAGCCACATCCAGCGACGGATCCTGCGCGGTGAGGGCGGTCAATCCCAGACTCAGGGTGAAGTGCAATGGCTGACCGTCGCTGTACACCGTGCTGGCTGCCGCCTCCTCGCGCAGGCGCGCAGCCAGGCGCAGAGCGGCGTCCAGATCAGTACTGGGCAGCATGAGTATGAACTCCTCCCCACCATAGCGGGCAGCAATGTCTGTGGTGCGCAACTTGGCGCATAAGAACTGGCCGAGGTGACGCAGGATCGCATCTCCGGCGAGATGGCCGTAGGTGTCGTTGATGCGCTTGAAATGATCCACGTCGACCATGATGATCGCAGCGGGGCTTGCTTGGCCACGCCGGATCCGCGCATGCTCGCGCTCGGCGAGCTCGAACAGGTGACGGCGGTTGACCAGACCGGTGAGTTCGTCGTGGGTGGCCTGGTGGCGCAGGGTCTCGAGCAGTCGCTTGCGCTCAGTGATGTCGTGGAAGGCGACCACAGCCCCGCGGATGCCGTCATCCCCCCCTACCGGCGAGACCCGCAGGGAGACCGGCAGGCCTGTGCCGTCCTTGCGCCAGAACCACTCATCCTCCGCCTGCCTCGCCTGGCCATCCTGCAGGGTCTGGTGGATCGGGCACTGCTCCTCCGGATAAAACGTGCCATCTGCCCTCCACCGATGGAACAGAGCGTGGTTGTCCTTGCCCAGCACCTCGGCCTCGGATGCATATCCCAGCAGGCGCAGGGCCGCCGGATTGATGAAGGTGCAGCGCCCATCGGGCCCCACACCGTAAACACCCTCGTTCAGCGCCCCGAGCAGCTGGCGCGCCATGGTGCTCTGACTCTCGATCTCGCGCCCCTGGGCGCGGATGGTGGCATTCAGCTCCATCAGGCGCCGCTGCTTGCGCCATACCACCACCAGCAGGCCCAGGTTGAGGGCCGCAAGCACCAGCGCGGCGATCAGGGCCATGCGGTAGCGCTGCCACACGTCAGCGAGGGTGCAGTCCGAGGCCTGTTCGAAGGGGGGGACCCGCAGGGTACGCATCATCTCACGCACCGGCTCATAGTCCATCGGGATGGTGAAGCCCCAGATGCCAATCTTGCGCGCGGTAGGGCCATCATGCGGCAGGGCCAGCAGGGCGGCGGTGACCTGCCGGGCGAGGTCCGTATCGACCTGTGGCATGCCGACGAAGACCCACTCGGGATAGAGACGGGTGGAGCTGGCGTAGGGAAAGTGCGGCAGGTTCTGGCGGTGGAGCACGCGCATGGTCTCGGGCGCCAGCCGCCCTTCACGCACCATGGCTTCGAGCACCCCGGTGCGGACGAAGCCAACCTCGGCCTTACCTTCCAGCACGGCCTCGACCACCCGATCATACGGCATGCCAGTGAGCACCAGATGGCGGGTATCGGGCAGTTTCAGACCCGCGGACATCAGCTCGAAGGCCTGCATCTGATAGCCGCCTAAGGAGTTCAAGGTGCTCACCGCGATCTTGCGCCCGTCCAGGTCGCTCAACTGCCTTACCGGGCTGTCGGCCCGGGTGAAGATAACCCCGCCAAAGACATTGAGCGGTACCCCCTCTTCGCTCACCACTAACGAACAGAGCGGCGCGGACAGGTGGAATGGGCCGGCTAGCCGCAGATAGTTCGCGGGGTTGGTGAGGATGAAGTCGACTTCGCGTCGACGGATGGCCAGCTCCATGCTCTCGGAATCGAGGGCGACGATACGTACCGGCTGGCCAAGGTGTGCACGCAACTCCTCCCCGAGTGGCGCCCACTGCGCCTGGGCTTGCGGGCGCGTGGCAAGAATGCCGATGGAAACCCCATCTCCGCCCAAACCGGCAACGGCCCCGGCCTGCTCCAGGGCGAGCCCTCCCCGCGCCGGGAGGACGAGGCCGACGAACAGCAGGACGATAAGGAGGCGATGCAGAACAGCCGCGGTCATGCCTTCTCTCCTCCTCCGCCCGCAAAGACCCGTCCGAGCCAGTCCTCCGCGGGCTCGGGCCGGCCGTAGAGGAAGCCCTGGGCAATCACCTGGCCACGCTCGCGTAGGAAGGCGGCCTGGGCCTCGGTCTCCACTCCCTCTGCCACGACCGCGAGCTTGAGGTGTGCGGCCATGGCGATGATGGTTTCGACGATCACAGCATCATTGCTATCCTGCGGCAGGTCACGGATGAAACTGCGGTCGATCTTCAGCTCGTGGATCGGCAGGCGCTTGAGGTAGGCGAGCGAGGAATAGCCGGTACCAAAGTCATCGATGGAGAAGCGCACCCCTAGCCGAGCCAGATCTAGCATGGTGGCGATGGTGTGACCGGGATTGTCGATCAGCAGCCCCTCGGTAACCTCCAGCACCAGCTGCTCGGGGGCGGCGCCATGGCGGGTGAGGGCCTCACTGACCCGGGTGACGAAATCGGCGGCGGCGAACTGGCGCGGCGAGATGTTCACCGCCATGCTCAGTGTCCGCCCGGCGCGACCCAGCTGGCCGAGGTAGTAGCAGGCGCGATCGAGCACCCACTCCCCCAGTGCGCTGATCAGGCCGCTCTGTTCGGCGATGGGGATGAATTGGGCGGGAGAGATCATGCCCTGCTCGGGATCGTACCAGCGTACCAGGGCCTCGAAACCGCGCAGCTCGCCGACACTATCCACCTGGGGCTGGAGAAAAAGCTGGAACGGCTGCTCCTCCTTGGGCATCGCCAGGGTGCGGGCCAGGGCTCGCTCCAGGTCAAAGGCGTTGCGCACCCGCTCGCCCATGGCGCGCTCGAAGAATTCCACCCGCTCACCCCCCGCTGTCTTGGCAGTGTGCATGGCGAGGGTGGCCTGGTTGAGGACGTCTTCGCAGTGATCCGCAGAGACCGGTTCCTGTGGGGGATAGAGGGCAATACCGAGTGAAGCGCTGATCTGGAAGGACTCCCCTCGCACCTCCAGCGGTAGCCGCAGAGCGGCGCGCAGCACCTCGGCCTGGCGCAAGGCCACTTCGGCGGCGGTCGTTGGGTCGTTCTGCTCAGGCGGCAGCAGGACGGCAAACTCATCCGCCGCCAGGCGGGCCAGGTGGGCGCTTTTGGGAGCCGTCTTGCTCAGACGTTCCCCCACTCCGGCCAGTAGGGCATCGCCCCACTGCGGGCCACGTCCCTCGTTGATGCTTTTGAAACGGTCCAGATCGAACACCACCACCGCCCCATACAAGCCACTCTCGGTCGCCTGGCTGAGAGCCTCGCGCAGGCGGGCGAGGAAGCCGAGGCGGTTGAACAGCCCAGTCAGCGCGTCATGCTCGGCGAGCCAGGCGCTGCGTTCCTGAGCCTGCTTGAGCGCAGAGAGGTCGGAGGCATTGGCTACGTAGTGGAGCAGCCGACCGTGGGTGTCGCGCACCACCGAGATGCTCTGCCAGAGTGGGATCAGCGTGCCGTCCTTGCGCCGATCCCAGATCTCGCCCTGCCAATGGCCGGTAGTGAGCAGGTGGTGCCACAGTTGGCGGTAGAAGGCCGCATCATGCAGGCCGGATTGAAACAAAGCCGGGGTCTTGCCCAGCACCTCCGCCTCTGTGTAGCCCAAAATACGGCTGAAGGCGGGGTTGACGGCAACGATGCGCAGCTCGGGGTCGGTAATCATCAGGGTTTCGCTGATATGATCGAACACCGTCTGCGCCAGATGCAGGCGCGCCTCGGCCAGGCGTTGGAGGGTGACATCCTCACCTACCATCAACACGAGCGCCCCGCATCCTTCTGCATCAGGGGCGGACATGGGGGTGTCGGGCACTTCCACTCGATGCAGCAACCAGTTGATCCTGCGGATCGAACCATCGGTTGCTATGAGAGAGGTGTCGATATCCTTAACGGTGCCCAGGTCACCCCTACAAAGTCGTGGGAACACGGGTAGTAGAATCGACCGCTCATCCTCCGGCACGAACTGGGCAAAAGACTGCCCCTGCAGCACCTTCTGCGGGCCGCCGAGTAACTCGGCGGCCCGCAGGTTGACCAACACAATGTCCCCCTTACCATCCACCACGACCACCAGCGCAGGCAAAGCTTGCAGCAGGGTCTGGTTGAAGTTTCTTTGCTGACGCAGCGAATCCGTTTCACGCGCCAGCCACTCGACCATGCGGTCGAAGGAGGCTGTCAAATCCGCCAGTTCGAAGACCCCACGGCGGCCTACGCGGACATTGAGATCCCCGCTCATTACCCGCCCCATCGCCTCGTCCAGGGCTTGCAACGGCGTGGTGACGCCGCGATTCAGCCAGAAGGCGAACAGCATCACCAGCAGCAGGCCGAGCCCCAGCAACGGCAACTCGCTCCGCAAGATCTCCATCCGCCGTACGGCGATCCGGTTGCTGAGATCGCGTGCGATATAGATCAGCCCTCGTCGACTGCTGCTCAATTCCCCTGGTCGCGGCGGGTCGGCGTAAGGCACCCAGATCATCAGCCGCAATCCATCGCGCATAAGGACGGGTTCGATTCCTGCACGGATGCTGGCATAACGCTCAGCATCGAGTCGCGGTGCGACCTCTCTCGCCATCCGCCCCAGCCACTCCAGCTGGCTGGCGTAACGCACCGTACCCTGTGGGTCGAACAGGGCAATGTGCGTCGGTTCATTTTCGGCGGCGGACAGCATGATTTCCCGTTCCAGCCGCATCGGGTCGCGGACCAGATCCAGCTCGGCCAGCCGCGTCAGCCGTGCCCCCTTCTCGCGCAGCTGGGCCTCGGCTTCGGCAATCACCTGCTTCTGCTCCAGCACATCCGCCACCAGCAGCATCAACAGGCTGAAGAACAGCGACACGCCGAACATCAGCAGGGGCAAAACAGTCTTCAGGTGGAGAGTGAAGCGGCTCATAAGTCGGGAAGGTAGTCGGCCGTAACGAGTAGGTCGAGAGGCGACGACGGCTGCGCGTCCGGATGCAGGGGTAGGATGCCCGCCTGGCGCAGGATGCTGGCCACCTCCCTCGCCCGGGCTGCGAGCAAGGGGGATGCGCCCGTCAGCAGGCGACGGTTGTCCGCCACATCGGTGATCAGCAAACCGCGCAGGCCGGCGAGCACCGTCTCAGGCCGCTGGCCCAGGCGGGCACCGATGCGGTAGGCCCCATCGAAAGGGTTGATGGTCAGATCCCGCACGGCACGCAGGCTGGCCATGACCAGATGGCGTATGGCCGGGCCATGGGAAGCAAGCGCCTGCTGACGGATGGCGAGCACATCGACGATGGTGTCGGGCATGGCGCGGGAGTCGAAGATGCGTACTGCACCTTCCACTTCCAGCGCACTCAGCATCGGTTCGAAGGTGATCAGGACATCGATCTTGTCGGCACGCCAGGCCGCGATGTGTTCGTTCGGATGCAGATGGATGAGCTGCACATCCTGCGCACTCATCCCCGCCTGCTCAAGCACGGCGGCGAGCATCATCGCCCCCACGGCGGATTGCTCGACACCGATCCGCGCCCCAGCCAGTTCCGTCAGCCGCAGCGGCTGGCGAGCCAGCACCCCGTCTGCCCCCACGGAGACATCGAACACCAGCGGCACCGCGAGCCGCAGCCCCAGGGCACAGGCGCGCAGCACCTCATCCAGGGTCAGGGCCGCAGCCTCCACCAGCCCATGGCCGAGCAGATGCACTGAATCGCTGGCGGAGGGGGTTTCCACCAGGCGAACCCGCTCTGGATCAAGCCAGCCATGTTGACGGGCCAGAAACATCGTCTCATAGCCCACCCAGGGGTGAACCGCGACCCGCAGTGACGCACGCGGCGTGCATCCCAACAGCAGGATGGCTGAAGCAGCGATTGTGGTCAGAAAGTCCCGACGTGGCGGTGGGCACATGACATTCGTCATTGAACTGGTGGTCCGTTGCACTATAGCAAGGAGCGGGGTTGCCGAGGCATTTCCAGGGGACGGGGTTACCCGGTTGTACAAAAGACGGCCTGCCGTTTTTCAACTCGCCTCGGCGCAGTGCATATCCGCAATTCCAACTCAGTTAGTGTGACCAAGCCACGTGCAAGCCCTCCATCGCTTGTGTCAACAAGCCGTTGAAAGACTTCTTCAACAGCAGCTTATCCCTTGTGATCCTTGAGCCAGGCGGTCCAGGCGGCGAACAGTCGGCGCTCGCCGGCGCATATGGCGGAGCGCTTATCCAGGGTGTTGTTGAACACCCTCTCACCGTCCAGCGTGCAGGAGAAGCCCCCGGCTTCTTCCAGGATCAGATGTCCGGCGGCATAGTCCCACAGCCCCTGTTGACCGTGCAGATAGATGTGGAAACGGCCCGCGGCGACCCAGCACCAGTCGAGGGCGACCGAGCCGATCGAGCGCTGCGAGCTGTAGGGTGCCTGGAGCGCCAGGCGGGTGGCGAGCTGAGGTAACAGGCGCTTGAAGTCGATGCAGGCCAGGGTCTTGCCGAGCGGGATGTCGGTTGTGGGCGGTGGTAGTCGCGAGCCATTGAGCCAGGCCCCCTCCCCCTGGGCGGCGCTGAAGCATTCATCGCGCATCACATCGAACACCACGCCGAGCACCACCCGGCCGCCGCAGATCAGGGCCAGCGAGGGGGCAAAGATCGGCACGCCCGCGGCGAAGTTGCTGGTGCCATCGAGCGGGTCGAGGATCCACAGGCCACTGTCGGCGTGTTGCATCAGGTGCTGCTGCTCGTCCTCGCCCATCTCTTCGCCAAGGAAGGGGATGTCCGGAAAGCGCGCGGCCAGCTCGCGCTGCACGCGGGCCTGCATAGCGAGGTCCGCCTCGGTCAGCCAGGAACCGTCGGTCTTCAGGTGGCGCTCGACGTTGCGAAAGCGAGGCAGGATTTCCTCCAGCGCGGCCTGACGGATGAGAGCGGCGATGTCGAAGTGGTTGGGGGTAGACATGGTGGGTTATGGCTCAAGTGCGTGATAAGGAAGGTTTTCTGGACAGGATTTTCGCCTCTCCCTTTGGGAGAGGGGCCAGGGGTGAGGGCTATCCCCCCCTCGGGGCCGCCCTGGGCTGGCCTGAGGAAGCCGGGTGAATGGGCCAAGGACGGCCCATTCAGCCCTGTCGTGACAGGAGGTCACGTCAGGGCGGCCCGGCTGGAGCAGGTCAGACCAGGGTTGGCCCGAAGGGCCGGCCCCGCG
>JARJMX020000143.1 GCA_029335925.2 Gammaproteobacteria bacterium | reverse complement strand
GTCAATGGTCACACCCGCGCCCATCAGGCGCTGGAGGAGGAGCTGGCGGCCTTCACCGGGCGCGCGCGGGCACTGTTGTTCTCCACCGGTTACATGGCCAACCTCGGTGCCATCGGCGCACTGGCCGGACGCGGAGACACGGTGTTTGAGGACCGCCTCAACCACGCCTCGCTGCTCGATGGCGGCCTGCTCTCCGGTGCACGTTTCAAGCGCTATCCCCATGGTGATGCACAGGCACTGGCCCGCTTGCTTGCTGAAACCGGGGGTGCAGAAAAGCTGATCGTCACTGATGGTGTATTCAGTATGGACGGCGACTTGGCCCCGCTGCCGACCCTGGCCACCCTCGCCCGCCAGCATGATGCCTGGCTGATGGTGGATGATGCGCACGGCCTGGGCGTGCTCGGGGCGCGCGGACGCGGCACGGTCGAGCACTTCAGTCTTAGTGCAGACGATGTGCCGGTGCTGATAGGCACGCTCGGCAAGGCGCTCGGCACCGCCGGGGCCTTCGTCGCTGGGGATACCGACCTGATCGAATGGCTCATCCAGGCCGCCCGTCCCTACATCTACACCACCGCCATGCCCGCCGCGCTGGCCGAGGCCACCCGCGCCAGCTTGCACCTGGTCGATGAGGAAGCCTGGCGGCGCGAGCACCTGCACAGTCTGATTGCGCGTTTTAAGATGGGGGCCGCGCAGCTCGGTCTGGCCCTGCTACCCTCCCAGACACCGATTCAACCGATCCTAGTCGGTGATGCAGGCGAGGCCTTGAAGCTGAGTCTGCGGCTGTGGGAGGCCGGGATTCAGGTCACCGCCATCCGTCCGCCCACGGTGCCGCAAGGCACGGCGCGCCTCCGTGTCACCTTCAGCGCCGCCCATAGCCTCCAGGATGTGGACATCCTGCTGACCGCCCTTGAGAACCTTCGCCCGGCGTCTTAATGTCAAAAGCAATGTTCACAACGACACAGGTATCTCACCATGAATAACCGCATCCTTGCCCTACCCCTGCTTGCCGGAGCCTTGGCTCTCACGGGCTGCCAGAGCATGCCCAGCACCATCCAGGACAATCCCAATACGGCCAGCGGCGCGGCCATCGGCGCGGTGGGCGGGGCCGTGTTGGGCAGTGCGGTTGCTGGAAAGGGCCGCAAGACCGAAGGGGCGCTGCTCGGTGCGGTGATCGGTGGTCTGGCCGGTGGAGCGATTGGCAACTACATGGACGAACAGGAGCGTGCGCTGCGCCAGCAGACCGCCGGAAGCGGCATCGACGTCTCCCGCCAAGGCGAGAACATCGTCCTAAGCTTCCCTGACCAGATCAGTTTTGATGTCGGCCGTGCCGAAATCAAACCACAGTTTACGCGCACCCTCGATAACGTGGCCCAAACCCTGCGCCAATATGACCGCACTCGGATTGAGATCGCCGGTCACACTGACAGCACCGGTAACGCGGCCAGCAATCAGGCCTTGTCCGAAAACCGTGCCAAGGCAGTGCGAAGCTACCTGGCCAGTCGTGGCGTGGCCTTAGAGCGGATGTATGCCGTGGGCTATGGTTCAAGTCGCCCAATCGCTAGCAACGCCACCGCCGAGGGCCGGGCCCAGAACCGCCGAGTCGAGATCATCGTGATCCCAAATCAATAGCCGCCCTCGGGCCGATGAGCCTTGTAAGATCGCAGCGAGGGGGGTGACGTGACGCGGCCATAAAAACATTAGGGAATCGCTGAATAACTCAAGGGAATCGCTGAATAACTCAGCGGTTCCTGTTCTAGGCAGGGATGCCCCAACGCGAACTAGGGTGCAACCCCTTGATTCGCGGAGGCCACTGCGAATTCGCTTCGTGGTGAGCCGAGCTGAAAAAATCCATGAATGGATTTTTTATTTCCTTAAGAGCGTTGAGGTGTCCTACTCTTGAACCGCTCGCTGGGGTAGAAGGATCAGACGATGCCTCGCTCGGCCAGGGACACCAGCTCACCGTCGCCGACAATGAAGTGGTCAAGCAAGCGCACGTCCACCAATCCCAGCGCCTCCTTCAGGCGCAGGGTGATAAGTTCGTCTGCGCGACTCGGCTCTGCCACCCCAGAGGGGTGATTGTGGGCCACGATCAGGGCCGCCGCATTATGCTGCAGGGCGCGACGCACCACCTCACGGGGGTGCACGGCGGCCTCGCCGAGGGTGCCGAGAAACAGCTCCTCGGCGGCAATCAAACGGTGGCGAGCATCGAGGAAGAGGACCAGGAAGACTTCGCGTGGCTGATCGCGCAGGCGGGCGGCGAGGTAGTCTCGTACCGCCCCGGGCGAGGTGAAGGCGTCGCCGCGCACAAGCGATTCGCGCAGGTGGCGGCGTGCCATCTCCAGCACCGCCTGCAACTGGGCGTACTTGGCATCCCCTAATCCAACCCCGGCGCAGAATTCCGTGCGCGAGGCATTGAGCAGCGGCCGCAAGCCCCCGAAGCTCGCCAGCAGCTCACGCGCCAGATCCACGGCGGACTTCCCCGCCACGCCCGTGCGCAGGAAGATGGCCAGAAGCTCCGCATCCGAGAGCACCGCCGGGCCATGCTTGAGTAGTTTCTCCCGCGGACGCTCATCCTCAGGCCAGTCTGTAATCGCCATGCCTATCCTCCTTCAATCCTTGGCCGACGATGCCAGTTTAGCCATGAACCGCTAAACTGTCGGCATGAACCTTAGCGACAAGCACATCCTGCTCGGCCTCTCCGGCAGCATCGCCGCTTACAAGGCCTGCGACCTCGTCCGCCGTCTGCGGGACGCGGGCGCCGAGGTGCGCGTGGTGATGACCGAAGGCGCGACCCATTTCATCACCCCGCTCACCCTGCAGGCCCTCTCCGGCCATCCAGTGCGAACGTCCTTGTGGGATGAAACAGCCGAGGCCGCCATGGGCCATATTGAGCTGGCCCGCTGGGCGGACGCCATCCTCATCGCCCCGGCCAGCGCGAATGTGATAGCGCGCCTCGCGGCCGGCCAGGCGGACGACCTTTTGACCACCCTGTGCCTTGCCACCGAGGCCCCGCTCATCCTCGCCCCAGCCATGAACCGGGTGATGTGGGCAAACCCGGCTACCCAAGCCAATGTACGGACGCTTACCGCGCGCGGTGCCATTCTGCTTGGCCCGGCCGCAGGGACGCAGGCCTGCGGCGAGACCGGAGAGGGGAGGATGCTGGAGCCGTTGGAGTTGGTTGCCCTGCTCTCGCGCCATCTGGCCCCGGCACAGAATCGGCCGTGGGTGGGCCGACGGGTCGTGATCACGGCCGGCCCCACGCGCGAGGCGCTCGACCCAGTGCGCTTTCTCTCCAACCGCAGCTCCGGGCGCATGGGCTTCGCCCTAGCTGAAGCGGCGCGGGAGGCCGGCGCCGAGGTCGTGCTGATCAGTGGCCCTACTACCTTGCCCACCCCTAAGGATGTGACGCGCATCGACGTGGAGACAGCCCTGCAGATGCGCAACGCAGTGATAGAAAGAATGCCCTGCGACATCTTCATCGGCACCGCGGCGGTGGCCGACTATCGCCCAGTCAAGGTCGCCGCCGAAAAGATTAAGAAGGGGGCGGACAGGCTCACCCTTCATCTAGTGAAAAACCCTGACATCATCAGCGAGGTCGCCGCCCGCCTGGATCGCCCCTTCGTGGTCGGCTTCGCCGCTGAAACCGAGCATGTCCTCGAGCACGCGCGCGACAAGCTCGTGCGCAAGCGCCTCGACTTGATCGCGGCCAATCGCGTTGGGGAGGGGCTGGCCTTCGACCAGCCGGACAATGCCCTCAGTG
>JARJMX020000142.1 GCA_029335925.2 Gammaproteobacteria bacterium | reverse complement strand
CTCCCGGAGTGACATCCATGATGTCCGCGGCCTTGTGGCCTGTCGCCTTCCGGATGCGCTCGCGCAGACGGAAGGCGAGCTTCCTGCGCATGCGAAGCGGCAGGTGATGCAGGATGAATCGGGTTATTGGATGGCGCAGCCTGCGGCGCAGGCGCTGGTAGGCCAGATCGTAGGTTCAGAGTTGGTAGACATGCGCGAGGGCTACGGGCCGGTCGTATAGGATGATCACCACCTCCTCCGGCAGTAGGCGGAAGCCAAAGCGGCGAGCAAGATGCTGGCCGATCAAAAAGTCGCGGTTGCCGTGCTGAAAAAAGACCGGAACGCCCGTATCGGTTAGACGACGTAGCAGGGCAAAGGCAGGGAGGAGGTCGGGATCGATCGGCGCATCATCGCCGATCCACACCTCGACCAGGTCACCGAGGATGTAGATCCCCTGCGCCTTGCACAGGCGCGGTTCGAGAGCGAGCAGCCTGCGCGTAACCTGCGGCGCCTGCTCACGCAGGTGCAGGTCGGCGAGGAAGAGGGTTTCCTGCGCCAAGATACCTTATTCGACGGTTTCGACGCGTGTGACCTTCTCGATCACCACGTCGTTGCGCGGCACATCGCTATGGCCGGCGCGCATGCCGGTTGGTTCCTGGGCGATGGCATCGACCACGTGCATACCCTCGACCACCTTACCGAACACACAGTAGCCCCAGCCGTTCGGGGTTGGGCTGGTGTAGTTCAGGAAGGCATTGTCCTTGAGGTTGATGAAGAACTGGCTGGTGGCCGAGTGCGGGTTCGGCGTGCGGGCCATGGCGATGCTGCCGCGCACGTTCGGTAGGCCGTTGGTGGCCTCGTTCTCGATCGGGGCGCGGGTGGGCTTGTTGGCCATGTCGGGGGTCAGACCGCCGCCCTGGATTATGAAACCGGGGATCACGCGGTGGAACAGGGTACCGTCATAAAAACCCTCATCGACATAGGCCAGGATATTGGCCACGGTCTTAGGTGCGGCTTCGGCATTCAGTTCGACGACAATGTCGCCCAGGCGGGTGGAAATCTTGATGCGCGGATGGCTGGACACGGAAAGCTTGCCCCGAGTGTGTTGAAAAAAAACATCATAACGTGGCACCCCGCACAAATAAATGCCGAAAGTGCTTTCTGCTTACGGAAATTGGGCTTACGATAGGCTTGCGTTCGGTCGTGCAAGCACGGCAACGTATGCTTGAAGACCTTCGGGTCACGTCAGTTTCACGCTGCGTCGTGGGTTGATACTGACGCTGTTTTTCCATGACGCATGTTCAAGACTGATTGGTATGATCAATATTTACGTGGGCAACCTGTCCTTTCGCACCGATGACGCAGGCCTTCGCCAGGCTTTCGAGGGTTATGGTGAAATCGCCTCCGCCAAGGTCGTGGTGGATCGCGAAACCGGCCGTTCCAAGGGCTTCGGCTTTGTCGAGATGCCGAACCGCGAGGCCGGCCTTGCGGCCATCAAGGCCCTCGACGGCCAAGAGATCGATGGCCGTATCTTGCGCGTGAACGAGGCCCGTCCGCGCGAAGAGCGTCCGCGCCGCGAAGGCCGCTTCGCCCCGCGTCCGCGCCGCTTCTAAGTCGCGAGGAGCGCAGCAATTTTGCCGCTGCGCCAAAAACGGCAGCCGTCCAGTCCTGAACGTGCTGTTAGAATGGAAAGGCCACACCTTCGAGAGTGGCCTTTTTCTTTGCCCAAATCTTTCGCCATGCTGCACATCTACAACACCGAATCCCGCGAAAAACAGGTCTTCATCCCCATCGAACCCGGTAAGGTCCGCATGTACGTGTGCGGCATGACAGTGTACGACTACTGTCACCTGGGACATGCGCGGGTCATGGTGGTGTTCGACATGGTCTACCGCTACCTCAAACACACGGGGTATCAGGTGACCTACGTGCGCAATATCACCGACATCGACGACAAGATCATTCAGCGCGCGCACGAGCGCGGCGAGACCATCCAGGCCCTGACCCAGCGCTTCATCGACGCCATGCACGAGGATGCCGACAGGCTTGGCTGCCTGCGCCCCGATCATGAACCGCGCGCCACCGGCTCCATCCCCGAGATGCTGGCGATGATCCAGACCCTGATCGACAAGGGCTATGCCTATGTCGCTGCCAACGGTGATGTCTACTACGACGTGAGCCGGTTCGAAGGCTACGGCCGACTGTCCGGCAAGAATCTGGATGACCTACGCGCCGGGGCGCGGGTGGAGATCGGCGAGGCCAAGGACGATCCGCTCGACTTCGTGCTGTGGAAGGCCGCCAAGCCTGGGGAACCAGCGTGGGAGTCCCCTTGGGGTCCGGGCCGTCCGGGCTGGCATATCGAATGCTCGGCCATGTCCACCACGTACCTTGGGCACAGCTTCGACATCCACGGCGGCGGGATGGACCTGCAGTTCCCGCACCATGAGAACGAGATCGCCCAGAGCGAGGCGGCGACCGGCTGTCACTATGTCAACTACTGGATGCACAACGGCTTCGTGCGGGTGAACGAAGAGAAGATGTCCAAGTCGCTCGGCAACTTCTTCACCGTGCGCGAGGTGCTCAAGGACTTCCGCCCGGAGGAGATCCGTTTCTTCATCCTCAACAGCCACTACCGTAGTCCGCTGAACTACAGCGATGAGCAGCTGCGCGCCGCGCGCAGTGCCCTGACGCGCCTGTACACCGCCCTGCGCGACGCTGGGGATGTGACTGGGGTGGCCCCTCTGCCGGAGTTTGTGACGCGTTTCACGCAGGCGATGGACGACGATTTCAACACCCCCGAGGCCATCGCGGTACTGTTTGAACTGGCCGGCGAGGCGAACAGGCACAGCGGCGAGGCGCGCCGCCAGGCGGCCGCCACCCTGAAACACCTTGGTGGCATTCTTGGCCTTTTGCACGAGGCACCGGAGGCCTTCCTGCGTGGCGGTGTGCGTCAGGGCGGCTTGAGCGATGCGGCCATCGAGGATCTCATCCGCCAGCGACTGGAGGCCCGTGCCGCCCGTGACTTCGCCCGCGCTGACGCGATCCGTGAGCAGCTGGCCCTTGACGGCGTGGTGCTCGAGGATGGCCCCTCCGGCACGCGCTGGCGGCGCGAGGGCTGAGCCGCTTGGCCTTCAGCGGGCCACGAGCACATCCCCCCTCGATTCGGCAAGCACATGCTTGGTAGTGCTGCCAAGCAGTAGTTCTTCGCCAGCACCCTTGCCGTGCTTGCCCATGACGATCAGATCGGCGTCCTTCTCCTCCTCCTGCTCCAGGATGCAGGTGGGGGGATGGCCGGTGAGCGCGATGCGCTGGTAGCCGTGGGGTTCCAGTCCGGCCTTCTGGGCCAGCAGTTCCAGGTCGCGCAGCGCCTCCTGGCGGGCCTCCATCTGGTACTGGTGGATCCTCTCCTCGGTGACCCCGGCATAGCGCAGGGTGCCCTCCAGCGTACTGTCGAAGACATGCAGGAGGATGAGGTCGGCCTGGGGGGCGATGGCCCGGGCTTGGCGGATGGCGCGCAGCGAGTAGTCGGAGAAGTCCACCGGGATCAGCACCCGACGGTAGCCCTCGTGCGGCAGCTGCTTGACGACCAGCAGCGAGCGCAGGGTCTTGCGCAGCATGCGCTCGGCAGTGGAGCCCAGCATGAGGCGGTGCATAAAGCCCATACCGCGCGCGCCCAGCACCAGCAGGTCGGCATTGAGGGCGTCGGCTTCGCTGGAAATCTCCTGAAGGATAGGCCCGCTTGCGAGGTGGATGCCAGGGCTGATCCCGAGTGGCGCGCAGAGGTCGTTGGCCATCTGCGCCAGTATGTTGCGCGCCTCGTCCTGCACGCGGGGCAGGGCGGCCTCGGCCTCCTGCCCTAGCAGGCGGCGCAGCTGGTCGAGCGCCTCCGGTTGAATCACGTGCAAAAGCTCGAGCCGCGCCCCGCAGTCACGGGCAATCATGGCCGCGCGGGTGACGGCGTGGCGCGAGGGCGCGGAGAAGTCGGTGGCGGCAAGTACGGTGCGGAAGGTGGTCATGGGCTTTGCTCCGGTATGTGAAGGTCGCGCACGAATGCTTCGGCGGCATGATCGGTGGCATCGAGGAAGGGGTTGATGATGCGCTCAATGCCGGCCTGGCGCATGGCTTGTTCGTGACTCTCATCGCGCACCACCGCGGCGATGCGTCCCGGGTAGCCTAAGCCTCCAGCGCATGCAGAAAGCCGAACAGGATCGTGAAAGCCAACTGGCCGAGGCCGGTGGCGAGCGCGACCGGGCCGATATGGCGCACGTGCTGTAGATCGAGCTTCAGGCCGACCAAAAACAGCAGCACGGCTATGCCGACTTGCGCCAACAGGTCGATCTGGTCGTGGGAGCGCACCAGTTCAAGGCCGGCCGGCCCCACCAGGATGCCCACCGCGATGAAGGCGATCAGCATGGGCTGCCGCAGCCGCAGGACGAGGGCCCCCACGACGGCGGTGATGACCAGCAGCAGGGCTCATTCGGCGAAGGGCTGGACGATGGTCATAGTCTCCTTTCGACGACACGCTGCCTGGCGCGCCTGCGACGCATGACGCGCCAGCGCCAGATGATGCTGATCACAACGTAGCTCAGCTCGCCCATCAGGGTGGCGATGAGGGCCAGCCCCACCAGCAGCGGCTGCCCCAGGGCCTTGATGCGTTCGATCAGGCTCGCATCCTCGTGGAAGACAGCCTCCTC
This sequence comes from Gammaproteobacteria bacterium, assembly GCA_029335925.2. Lineage (GTDB taxonomy): Bacteria > Pseudomonadota > Gammaproteobacteria > Halothiobacillales > Halothiobacillaceae > Thiofaba. Next base: position 18,112 of record JARJMX020000142.1, on the reverse strand, counting down.
CATCGCCTCGGGCGTGGTGGGCAGGGTCTTTTCCCCCGTGATCCAGGCGCCGAGCTTATAGGCGCCGTAGTAGATAGGGCCGAAGGTGGCCGGGTTGGTGATCAGAGTGCTGGCGGCGGCTGCTGGTAGGTTGGCGCGCAGCATGACGGCGGCCGCTGCCGACAGCGGGATTTGTGCGATCGGGATCAGCAGGCCGAAGAATACCCCGAGGGCGACGCCCAGGGCCACCCCGCGCCGTGACCAGCGCCACAGGGCAGGTTGGTGCAGCCAGGGGCCGAGCCAGCGCAGCCAGCGGCTGTCATGCAGCTGTTGAGGAGTGGGCATGAGGCGGCGCAGACGTTCGAACATGATTCTCCTACATGCGGCGGATACCCATGCGGCGCAGCAGCCACTTCTCGCCCTCCACCGCGAAGAACTTGGCCAGCACGAGGATCAGGATCAGCCCCCAAGAGGCCGCGTCCAAGGCGGCGGTATGGAACAGCTGCTGCATCGGCGGGGCATAGGTAAACAGCAGCTGCAGGCCGATAAGTATGGCGCTGGCCCAGAAGGCCACGGGGTTGCCGTACAGGGTGTCCCGCCGCATGGCCGATTCCGTGAAATGGCGCACGTTGAACAGGTAGACGATCTCGCCGAACACCAGCATGTTGACCGCCGCGGTGCGCGCGAGCTCCAGGTTGCTGCCGCGCGCAAATTCCCACTCATACACCGCGAAGGTCACGCCGATCATCAACAGGCTGACGTAGGCGATGCGTGCAAGCATCAGCCGGGTGATGAGGGGCTCGGTCGGGGGGCGCGGTGGACGGTGCATGATGCCGGGTTCCCCTGGCTCGAAGGCGAGGGCTAGGGCCAGAGTCACCGCAGTGACCATGTTCACCCACAGGATCTGGCCAGCGGTGACCGGCAGGGCGAGCCCGGCGAATACCGCGAGCAGGATCACGCCCGCCTGACCGCCGTTGGTCGGCAGGATGAATACCAGCGACTTCTTGATATTGTCGAACACCGTCCGTCCCTCGCGTACGGCGCGTGCGATGGTGGCGAAGTTGTCGTCGGTGAGCACGAGGTCGGCGGCCTCTTTGGCCGCGTCGGTGCCGCGCAGGCCCATGGCCACGCCAATGTTGGCGCTCTTGAGCGCCGGGGCATCGTTCACCCCATCGCCGGTCATCGCCACCAGTTCGCCCTCGGCCTGCAGAGCTGCGACGAGCCGCAGCTTGTGCTCGGGGCTCGCGCGGGCGATGACATCGGTCGTGCGCATCGCTTGGCGCAGGTCGGCATCGTCGAGGGTATCGATCATCTCGCCGGTCAGCGGCGTGCCGACCTCAAACCCCAGGGCCCGGCCGATGGCCGCCGCGGTGACGGCGTGGTCGCCGGTGATCATCACCACGCGGATGCCGGCCTGCTTGCATTGGGCCACCGCCTCGATCGCCTCCGGGCGCGGTGGGTCGATCATCCCCACCAGGCCCAGCAAGGTGAAACGCCGGGTGATGTCCTCCATGGACAGGGCGGTAGTACCGGGCGTCATATTGCAGCGGGCGAGGGCAAGCACTCGCTGGCCCGCCTCAGCGGCCTGTAGTATGCGCGCCTCCCAGGCCGGGCGGTCGATTGGCTGGCCGGAGGCGTCCTCGGTACACAGCTCGAGAACCCGCTCCGGCGCACCCTTGAGGAGCACGAAGGCGTGTCCCTCGTGATCGTGGTGCAGGGTGGCCATGAAGCGGTGTTCGGATTCGAACGGGATCTCGTCGATGCGCGGGTAGTTAGCTGTTTCCGCTGCCGGGTCGAGACCTGCCTTCATGGCGAGGGTCACCAGCGCTCCCTCGGTGGGGTCGCCGACCAAGCTCCAGCCGCCGTTGTCGTCGTGGCGTAGGCGTGCATCGTTGCACAGCAGCGCGCAGCGGGCCAGCTGGATCAGGGACTCGTCCTGCTGTGGGTCGAGGGGCTCCCCATCGTGCAGGAAACCGCCGTCAGGGGCGTAGCCGACCCCGCTCACCTCCAGCGTGCGCCCAGGCATGATCAGTTGGACGGCGGTCATCTCATTGCGCGTTAGGGTGCCTGTCTTGTCTGTGCAGATGACGGTCACCGAGCCGAGGCTTTCGACCGCCGGCAGGCGGCGCAGTACGGCCTTCTCTTGCGCCATGAGGCGGGTGCCGATGGCGAGTGTGATGGTGACGATGGCCGGCAACCCTTCCGGGATAGCAGCCACCGCAAGTCCCACCACGGCCAGGAAGATCTCGAACGCGGGGATGTTGCCGATGTAATGGCCATAAAGGAAAGTGACTAGGCTGATGGCGAGGATGATCAGGGTGATCTGGCGCGCGAACTGCTCGAGTCGGCGGGTCAGTGGGGTCGCAACGTCTTCCACACCCGCGACCATGGTCCCGATGCGACCGATCTCGGTGGCGGTTCCAGTGGCGACCACGAGCCCCCGGGCCTGGCCGAAGGTGACCACCGTGCCGGAATAGGCCATGTTGGTGCGATCGCCGATCACGGCGGAGGCATCCACCGGGTCGGTGTTTTTTTCGACCGGGACTGACTCGCCGGTCAGGGCCGCTTCGTTGATGCGCAGATTCTTGACCTTCAGCAGGCGCAGATCGGCTGGAACCTTGCTGCCGGATTCGAGCAGGACGATGTCGCCCGGGACCAGATCGGCCGCGTCGATCTCCATGCGCTCGCCATGGCGCAGCACCGTGGCGTGGCTTGCGAGCATCGCCCGCACAGCCTCCAGGGCCTTTTCCGCCTTGCCTTCCTGGATGAAGCCGATGATCGCGTTGATGAGGACCACGCCCAGGATCACGCTGGCATCGATGAGGTAGCCCAGGCCGAAGGTGACCAGAGCGGATGCCAGCAGCACGTAGATCAGTGGGTTGTGGAATTGCAGCAGGAAACGCAGCAGAGGACCGCGCTTGCGCGGCGGTGGTAGGCGGTTGGGGCCGTAGCGTTTGAGCCGCGTGCGCGCCTCATCGCTGCTCAGGCCCGAGGAATCGTTGCTCTCCAACCACTTCAGCGCCGTGGAAGCAGCTTCGGCGTGCCAAGCGATGTCCTTTGGGGGGCGTTCGCTGATTTCCTGAGTCATCGGCATCCTCTTCCTGTTTCCGGCCTACCCCAAGGATAGATCATCTTCTGGCCGGGCACGCCAGGCGGTCATAGTGAGTGCGCTGCTCATGGAGAGATGCCTTTATCCATGGTTTGGTTCCGCGGCCAGCGGCCTATGATACGTGGAGCGGCGGGAAAGGGGGGGCGTGGGCCGGTTCAGGGCTACGTATCCAAAAGCGGATCGCCGGGGGCGAATCATCCATGTCGCGCGCAAGGCCTCGTGGTCGCTTAGATGATTGCAGATGCGGATACGCTACGCGTGGAGCGCGACATGCTCAAGCCACCGAAGCGACGCGGATGGACGATGAAAATGAAGGCAAGGACGAGGCCAAGAAAGAGCACGAAGGTCACGGCAACGATCCTGAGCGAGCCTATCGCCCAACACACTGGCCTACATTCATTGATTTCCGGCCTTACTTCTTCGGTGAGATCGGTCGCCCGGGCCTGATTGAGCGCTTCGGCGTGGCTCCGGCAGACGCGACACACGACTTGGCGTCGTACCAGGAAATCGCGCCGCAGAACATCACCTTTGATGGCAGCAACAAGATTTACCGCATCGGACACGCGTTCCCCCCGCTGTTCGATCACGCGCCACAGCGCGTGCTGTCGGCGCTGGCGCTGAGATTCGGCGATGTCGTGAACGGCCCCACGAACTCCCCGCAGCCGCTGCTGCCGTGCGAATCCCCCACCGCCTTCTCCAACCCCAGAAGGTACGTACTGGCCCCGGTCTGCCGGGCAATCCCGCCATCCGCTACCACTCGATGAGCAGCGGTGAGTCCGAGCGGGTCATCGTGCCTTTTCGCTGGTGGACACCGGCCTGCGCTGACACATCCGGGCCTTTGATCGCAAGAGCAGAGAGTTTCAGGTTTCGTCGTCACCCGTATCGAAGAGCTAATGCTGCTCGATGAGGAGCCACAGCCCCACGAACATCGGACAACGACATCCAGTGGACGCGCATCGTCGAGCTGGAGTTCATGCCGCACCCGCGCCTTGATTGCCCCGAGATCATCGAGATGGACTATGGGATGACTAACGACTCGATCCAAATGCGTGTTCGCTCAGCGGCGAGCTACATGCTGTTGCGCTAGAGTGCTAGAGTGTGGACTGCTCGCCAGATCACCATCTCAAGGACGAACAGTACCGCGTAGCCTTAAGCGACCCGCTGGCGCTGTACGGCGTTGAGAACGCAAAGCTGCCTCCGGGCTACCAAGCCCCGAGCAGCCCCAAGAAACGATAGGAAAGAGCAAACACAATGGCCAAGACACTTGAAGCTCACGATAAGCTGATCCGGGAAATCTTCGAAGGCAGCTACCAGTTTGAAATCCCGGACTACCAGCGTCCTTACGCTTGGACGACCGAGCAGGCGGGCGAGTTGTTCGACGATCTGATCTCGGCGATGCAAGACGCCCGTGACTCCGGCGCGACTAGCCAATACTTCCTCGGGAGCATCGTTCTAATTAAGAAAGACCACGACCCCAAGGCGATGGTAGTTGACGGTCAGCAGCGGCTGACCACGCTCACCATCCTCTTCGCGTCCTTGCGCGCGGTGTGGGAGGCCACAGGCTACTCGCAAGGTGTGAAGAGCGTGACCCCCTTCCTCTACGAAGAGGGGGACGAGATGCTCGGCAAAGCCACAGGCTACCGATTCGTCGCCCGCGAGGAAGATGCCGATTTCTTTCGCACTTATATTCAGGAGCCAGGTGGCATCGCCCAACTGATTGCCAGCACCGATAAGTTGGAAGACAGCCGTCTACGCTACCGCGAAAACGCCACGCTGCTGCTTGAAAAGGCCAAGGCGCTGTCACACAACGACCTAATCGAACTTTGGAAGTTCCTCGCCAACAACTGCTCGCTGGTCGTTATCTCCACGCCCGACCTTGAAGCCGCCTACCGCATCTTCTCCGTGCTCAACAACCGGGGGCTCGACCTTGAGCCTATCGACATCCTCAAGGCCGAAATACTCGGCTCGATCCGCCGCATGGGCGGCGAAGACAAGGCACGCACCTACTCGAAAAAGTGGAGCAAGATCGAAAGCCAGCTGGGCCGCGACGCCTTCGGCGATCTGTTCGGCCACATCCGCACCATCTACGCCAAGCAGAAACAGCGGGCCACGCTGGTCAAGGAATTTCAGGAGCACGTCACCGAGTACAAGACCCCTATCGACCTCGTCGACAAGGTCATCCAGCCTTACGCTGAGGTATGGGACTTTGTGCGCGATGCCGACTTCGAGGCCACCGAATACGCCCAGACGATCAACGAATACCTGTCTTGGCTCAACCGCGTGGATTTCAAGGACTGGGTGCCCCCGGCGCTGGTCTACTTCAAGCGCTTCCGGCAGCAGCCCAAATTGCTTGCGGATTTTTTCAAGTCACTGGAACGCCTGACCTATTTCCTCCTGGTCACCAAGGCGCGCATCAATGAGCGCATCGATACCTACGTCGCGCTCACCAGAGAAATCGAGCCTGAAACCTTTAAGGGGGATCCGGCTGCGCTCACTACATTGACACTGACAGACGCGCAAAAGCGCAAGTTCGTCGCGGCACTCGATGGCAACATTTATGATGATCTGCCCAAGGCACGGATGACGCTGATCTTGCGCCTTGAGTCCTTGGTGCGCGCCCCGGGCGTACGGATCCAAGATGCCGTGTCTCTGGAGCACGTTCTGCCGCAAAACCCGCTCAACGATTCGGACTGGATCAAGTGGTTCCCGGATCAAGACGAGCGCGAGGCCTGGACGCACCGTCTGGCCAATCTGGTTCCGCTGGATAGGAAAAAGAACTCGTCTGCTAGCAACTACGACTTTGCCAAGAAGAAGGACGTCTACTTCAGAGGCAAGGGTACCGCATCACCTTTCGTGCTAACGCAAGAAGTCAGATCAGCGAACGAGTGGACGCCCACGCTTCTGGCCGAACGCCAGAAACGTCTTGTAGGTGTCCTCGCAAAACATTGGGATCTCGCCGTCGCCACAGACACGGCGGCAGGCTGAGAAACATATCGATGCAGAAGAAACAACAACAGCCAGATCAAGTGGATTTCCGACTTCATCTAAAAGATTGCTGACAACCGTCAGCACGATGTGTACATGCCCGGCAAATATCACGACGTGATCCTGCCTTTGGCCGTGCTGCAACGGCTCGATATCGTGCTCGAAGCCGCCAAAGACGCGGTGCTGGAGCGCAAGAAGTTTCTCGACGCGCACAAGGTACCTGAGCAGGACAGCGCACTGCGTATGGCGGCAGGCCAGGCGTTCTACAACGTCTCGGAATTCACCCTAGCCAAGCTAAAAGGAAGCAGCCAGGGCCAGCGCGATGACTTCATTGCGTATCTGGACGGCTTCTCACCCAACGTGCAGGAAATCCTCACCAAGTCCAACTTCCGTAACCAGATTCAAAAGCTGGTGGATTCCCACGTCCTTGGCTGCCTGATTTATCGAGAGTCACGCTCAGGTGGTGGAAGAGGAGGAAGCAAACGCTAGGGAAGCTCTGATCTATTCAGAGCCGGTAAAACACTGAGGTCACAGACCGCACTGCCACCACAAACGACCTTCGCCTCGCTGGCTTTCAAACGGAAGAAGAAACGGACTCGCCGGAAGCGCTTTCTGAACGAGATGGAGAAGGTCGTGCCTTGGGCCGCGGCTGGCCGTCATCGCGCCGCACGACCCGACGACGGGCCGACGTGGCCGTCCGCCGATGCGGCTTTTGACGATGCTGCGGATCGACTTCATGCAGCAGTGGTATGCGCTGTCTGACCCGGCGATGGAGGATGCACTCTACGAAGTCGAATCGATGCGCCGCTTTGCCGGTCTGCACCTCACCGACGAAGAACCAGGAACGCAAGCGCGACCCCGAGATGCATCAGACCAAGAAGGGCAACCCGTGGTACTTCGGCATGAAGGTCCATGTGGGCACCGACGTCAATTCTGGGCTCGTGCATACCGTTTCGGTGACGCCTGCCAATGTCTCGGACATCAGCCAGTTGCCCCATCTGCTGCGTGAGGATGACCGGGCGGTGTTCGGCGACAAGGGCTACGTGAACAACAAGCTCAAGCGTGTCGCGCGCAAGGCGGGCGTATTCTGGGGCATCTTGCTCAAGGCCAGGAAGCAGCACCCGCTGACCGAGGCGAACAAGCGTTTCAACCACAAGATGTCCTCGATCCGCGCGCGGGTGGAGCATGTCTTTCGCGTCATCAAGTGCCAGTTTAACTACACGAAGGTGCGCTACAAGGGGATCGCGAAGAACGCCGCACAGGTGTTCTCGCTGATCGGACTGACCAACCTTTACTTGGCGAGGCGAGCCTTGATGAGTTGATGAGCAAAATCCGCCTGCTGCACCCGAAAACGGGTACTTAGGGCCAAAAAGCCTCGAAAAACAGAGATAGGCGCGGAAAAATCGATTATCCAAGTCGGCCAAAGCGGTTGGCTTGGGTGAGCGTGCTTAGAACGTCCATTGATCAGGGGTTCCCGTATTGTTTACACCGCCGGAAACGCAGATATGCCCTGGCGATCTGACCGTCACACAGCGTCAGGCTCCTGCATCCACGCTGGAATGTCCCGCTGGCCGTGCAGCACACGCCACACGTCGATGTGATCCGGGCGCTCAACGTAAAACACGAGGTACGGGTAGCGCGTCAGTGGCCAGGTACGAAGGCCCGGCAAGTTGAGTTCGTGCGCGTAGCGGGGGAGGCCCGTTGCCGGATGGCGGGCAATGTGGCCGTAGGCCTTCTCCAGCGCATCGATGAATCCGAGTGCCACGGCTTCGCCTGCTTCGCCTGCTTCACCCAGGTAATAGGCCACAGCCTCGTCCACATCCCGGTTGGCCAGCTCACGCGGGATGACTGGCTTGGCTTTCACGCCTTGGCAGCGGGTTTAGCGTCCTTGCGCACCCGGTCACGCAAGCCTTCGAAGTAGCTGGCATCGGCGGGTGCCGCTGGAGCCGAGGCAACTCCTGCCAGGAGCAGGTTGCGCAGTTGCAGGCGCTCCTGGTCCTTGCGGATCAACTCGCGCACGTACTCGCTGCTGGTGCTGTAGCCGCGCTGGCTGACCTGTTCATCCACGAAGGACTTCAGGGTGTCGGGGAGAGAGATGTTCATCGTGCTCATGGTGCAAGCGTAGGTTCTTTGGCAAAATTTGGCAAGACCCACATTCCACCATACCGAAAGAAGGCATCCATGCCCAACCCGAACAACTGCCTGCGCTACTGGGACCTGGCCGACCACATCCGCATCGATGACGCGATTGAACCGCCGCATGCCTGGGCGTGGCGACGGCGATGGAAATAATGGAATGCCCATGCCTTGGAAAGCGGGATTCCGGCCTTAAGGCACTTCTAGCCGAGCTCAAGCGCTACTGGCGCGGCATCCTCGCCCGGGTCCGCTGGCCAATGCACACCGGCCAACTCGAGGGCATCAACAACAGGATCAAGGTGATCAAGCGCACGGCTTATGGGTATCGCGACACAGACTACTTCTTCCTGAAAATCAAGGCCGTCTTTCCCGGAAATGCGCGAAGAGCCAAAAAAAAATCCCAACCGATGAGGGTTGGGATTTTGGGTATTGGTGGAGGCGGCGGGAATCGAACCCGCGTCCGCAAGTCCTCCGCTGTTGGTACTACATGCTTAGTCTCGCCTTTTGGTTTTAACCGCACATCCTCCGACGGACGGGATGATGAACGGCGAGCCCTAAAGTTTTAGCTTTGCGCTCTCGGGCAGGGCGCTCAGCGATTCTGTAATGGATGACCCCTGAATGGCCTTGCGGCCTCCGGACTTACAGACAAGAACCGGTCAGAGGCCTAGCCGGATTAAGCGGCCAGGGAGTATACGTCGTCGTTGGCGTATATTTTTTTGCGGCTGGTTTTACGAGGTCAACCGCACCTCGGCATGCACCTCGAGCTTTGCAACCCACGTCGAAGCCAGGTCGCCCCCGAAGTACATTGAGTATGATGAGGCTTGGCGCAAAAAGTTCAAGAGCCCATCTTCAATCAGGCGCCACGGAACATGAAATAGACGGCACCGACCAGGCACAGCCCTGCCCACAGGAAGTCGAGCTTTACATTCTCGTGCATGTAGAACACGGCGAAGGGCAGGAACACGGACAAGGTGATGACTTCCTGCATGACCTTGAGCTGGGCGAGGGACAGCTCGGTATGGCCGATACGGTTGGCCGGCACCTGAAATAGGTACTCAAACAGGGCGATGCCCCAGCTGGTGAGGGCCGCGATCCACCAAGGCTTGTCGTTCAGGTTCTTAAGATGGGCATACCAGGCGAAGGTCATAAAGACGTTCGACAGGATGAGAAGCCCCACTGTCTGTACGATCACTGGAAGCTGGGTCAGGGCGTTCATGATCCGAAGTGTCCTGCGTGTTCGACCAGCTCTTCGCGGGTGAGCAAGAAGACGCCATCCTCGCCGTGCTCAAAACTCAGCCAGGTGAACGGTACGTCCGGCCAGGTGTGTTCCACGTGCTCCTGGCTGTTGCCGACTTCGACGATCAAAACGCCTTCGGGTTCCAGATGCTGCGGGGCTTCCCGCAGGATTCGGCGCACGATGTTGAGGCCGTCCTCACCCGCTTCAAGCGCCATGCGTGGTTCATGCCTGTATTCGGGAGGAAGCTCGGCCATGTCGTGCGCATCGACATAGGGCGGGTTGCTGACGATAAGATCGTAGCGGCGGCCAGCCACGGGGGCGAACAGGTCGCCCTCCAGAAGTTCGACTTGCTTCTCCAGGCCAAGCTTTTCGCGGTTGAGGCGGGCGAGTTCGAGAGCATCGAAGGAGAGATCTATCGCATCGACCTTGGTGTGGGGCAGATAGTGGGCGCAGGCGAGGGCGATGCAGCCTGAACCTGTGCATAGGTCGAGGATGGTATGGATGCGATCGGCCTCCACCCAGGGGGAGAAGCCTTGCTGGATGAGCTCCCCCAAGGGCGAGCGGGGGATGAGGGCGCGCCGGTCGATGATGAATTCAAGGCCGGCGAACCAGGCCTTGCCCACGAGGTAGGCGGTAGGGATGCGCTCGATGCAGCGCTGACGTAGCAGTTCGGCAAGGCGAATGCGTTCGGCATGGGTGAGGTGGGTATCGAGCCATTCCCCGCTAAGGTCGGGCGGCAGGTCCAGGGCCTGCAGGATTAGATAAGCCGCCTCATCAAGGGCGTTGTCGGTACCATGACCAAAGTGGACCTTATAGCGGGCGAAGGCGGACATGGCCCAGCGCATAAAGTCGCGCAGGGTGAACAAGTCACGTGCGGCGTCGTCAAAGGCCTTGCTGTTATCGATCTGTCGCATGATTCATTTTCACTCTGGGTCATCGGCGCAGCCGGCTCGCGCGCTGGTGTATCATTACTTTTTTGTACCCACCGAGCACCATGTCATCTCCCTTACGCGACGCCCTGTTCGTTAGTCTGCAATATATTGTGCCGCACCACTTGATCTCACGCAGCGTGTACGCCATAACGCGCTGGCGCACGCCCTTGGTGGAGCCGGCGATCCGCCTGTTTTGCAGGCATTTTGGCGTCAACCTGGACGAGGCGGCTGAAAGTGACCCTTCAGCTTATCCGACCTTCAACGCCTTCTTTACCCGCGCGCTCAAGCCGGGTGTGCGTCCGCTGGCGGAGGGCGAGGCCTTGGCCATCTGCCCGGTGGATGGCGCAATCAGCCAGCTGGGCCGCATCCAGGATGGACGCATCTTCCAGGCCAAGGGCCATGACTATTCGCTCGTCGAGCTGCTTGGCGGTGATTGGACCCGCGCGGAGCCCTTCCGCAAGGGTAGCTTTGCCACCTTCTATCTCTCCCCGCGTGATTACCACCGCATCCACATGCCGCTGGCGGGTAGGCTGACTGAGATGGTGCATGTGCCGGGGCGGTTGTTTTCGGTCAATCCGGTCACCGTCGCGCGGGTGCCGCGCCTATTTGCCCGCAACGAGCGCGTGGTGGCCCTGTTCGACACCGCCGAGGGGCCGATGGGCATGGTGCTGGTGGGTGCGATGAACGTCGCCGCGATCGAGACCGTGTGGTCTGGCCTCGTCACCCCGCCGCGTGGGCGTGAGATCCGCCAGTGGCGCTATGGCGATCAGGTGCGGGTCGAGCTTGCGCGCGGTGCGGAGATGGGACGCTTCAACATGGGTTCGACCGTGATCGTGCTGTTCCCCGAGGGTTTCTCCTTCCGTCCGGACCTTGCGTCCGGCATGGTGGTGCGCATGGGCGAGCCGTTGGCCCAGCGCGCGGCCTGGTCCGAGCCTGCCCGGCTCTCAGATGCGGTGGATGCCGAAGGCGAGCATCGCGTCGAGCCCTCCGGCGCCGAGCAGCCGAACCAGTAAGCGGTCGAGGCCGACGACCCCCCGGGCGGGGAAGTCGGCGCGCAGGATCTTAACACACCCGGCTGCCCTCGCCGCCAAGCCCTGCGCCCTCAAGCGCAAACGCCTACCATTGAGCGTATCCGCAATGGCCTCAGGCGTGACCGGGTGACCTGGTCGCCCAAGATAAAGCTTCCATCGAACGTTTCAACCGCACGCTTCACACGCTTCAAGAGACTTTCATCGACTACAACAAAGACCGGATCGACACCAATCCTCGCTGTCTTCAACCAAACTTACCGACTGGCCCGTCTTCTACAGCATCCAGTACCGACACTATGCCCTCAAAGATCAACACCCTTTACAATTCCTCCTTACTCAAACCCGAGTGCCAAAGGTGCTGGACTCCTACAGGGACTCGACGCCTACGCACCTTGCCGAGAGCATGCTCCAAACGGTCGCCGTGGCGATTTTCCGTTGCTGCTCGGAATCCTACGCGGATCCCGGGCAGGACCCAGCAAGAACCCCGGCTTCTTCCTCATTGACAAAAAACCATGAGCCCTTCCCCCCTGCGTCTCATTGCCCTCCACGACTCCATCAATGATGCCTTGGCGCTTGCCAGCCAGCTACGTAATGCGGGCATCCAGGCGAACGTGCGTTATGCCGAAGATCTGTCCCAGTTGCATGAATTGCTGCGCGAGGATCAGATCGACCTGATCTTGCACCTGATCGAACTGCCCGAGCCCCGGTTGGCTGACGTGACCGCCGCCGCACAGGGGCATGTGCCGGCCATCCCCGTGGTGGGTATGACTGTAAGCTACAGCGTCGAGGCCCTGCTCGACAGCATCAAGGCTGGCGCACGCGACCTCATCCATCTCAGCCATCCGGCTCATGTGATGCATGTGATCCAGCGCGAGACCGGGGCGATGGACTGCATACGCAGGCTCAAACGCTTTGAAGGGATGTATCAGGAATCGGAAAAGCGTTGCCAGGCCCTGATGGAAAGCTCGCGCGATGCCATTGCCTATGTGCATGGCGGCATGCACGTCTTCGCCAACCCGGTTTATTTGGAGACGTTCGGTTTCACTCGCCTTAAGGATTTGGAAGGTTCGCCCTTGCTCGATTTGGTTCAGGCCGAGGATCAGCCGCGGATCCGCGAATACATGCGCGGTCATTCGGATGCTAATCCTGCAGGAAAGCTGGAAGATGTGAAGTTTAAACGCCGTGATGGCAGCGTCCTTACCGCAGCTATCGAGCTCTCTCCCGCCACTATCGAAGGCGAGCCGTGCACGCAAGTGGTGATCCGCACCCAGGCGGATACCCAGGCGCTTGAAGAGCAGATCAACTTCCTCAGCCAGCGCGACCTATTGACCGGTCTCTACAATCGGCAGTATTTCTTCTCCCGCCTGGAGGCTGCCCTGCAGCAGGCGCGCGAGGGTCTGTCCTTTGCCCTTATTCATATCCAGATCACCAATGTCCCGGAGTTGAAGGGCAAGCTGGGCGTCGCAGGCCTGGACGCCCTGATCACCGACGCCGGCAAGCTGATCGAGAAGCTGGTCGGTGCGGAGAGGCTCCTCTCCCGCTACAGCGCTCACGCTTTCGCCCTGCTCCTGCCCCTCGATGGCGGTCAGGAGGCCCCCGAAGCCTTCGCTTTGCGCCTCCTGACTGGCCTGACCCAGCATATCTTCGACGTGCAGGGGCAGTCCGCCACTCTTCAGGCCGCCGCCGGGATCGCCCTGCTCGACCAGGACACGCCGAACGTCAACGAGTTGCTCAATCGGGCCGAGCGGGCCACCCTGGATGCCGAGGCCAAGACCACGGAACGAGTGGCCACTTACACCCCGAAAGAGGGCGAGGTAAGCCAGAGCGAACGGGACGAGCAGTGGAGCCGCACGCTGCGTAACGCGCTGCGCAGCAACCGCTTTCGCCTGCTCTACCAACCCATGCTCAGCCTCAGTGGAGATACTTCGCGCCAGCGCTACGAGGTCTTTCTGCGCCTTTTGGATGAGGAAAACCGTCTGATTTCCCCTAGCGAGTTTATGGATGCGGCGGAACGCACCCAGATCAGCCACGCCCTGGACCGCTGGGTCATCCTGCATGCCCTGCAAGCCATCACCGAGGCGCGCCAGCGCGGTTTGAACGTGCAGCTCTTCGTCCGTCTCTCGGCCCGCTCCATCGCCGATCCGGAGTTCCCGGGCTGGCTCGGCGAGCGTCTCATGGCAATGCAGGTCCATGATGGTTCGCTTGCCCTGGAGATGAGTGGGAAGGTCGCCATCGAATACCTCAAGCAGGCTAAGGACCTTCAACGCCAGCTCGAGGCCTTGAACTGCCCGCTGCTGCTGGATGGCTTTGGCTTTGGCGACGATCCGTTCCGGATTCTCAACTACATCCAGGTGCAGTGGCTCAAGCTCGATCGAGGGCTGATGGAGTCCTTCGCGACCAACAAGGCCAACCAGGCCAAGGTGCGTGAGCTGATCAAGGCCATCAAACAGCGCGGCAGCGGCCAGCTGGTCGTCGCGAACGTGGAGGACGCCATGACCCTGCAGATCGTGCTGGGCGATGGGGCCGACTTCGTGCAAGGCAACTTTATCCAGGCCCCGGTCGAGCGGCTGGATTTCGACTTCAACGCCTTCTGACAGGATATGCCCATAGTCGAATGCGAAGCTGGCGCAAGCCCGGCTGTCGCAGGCAGCTTAAGCACCGTGCCTCATCCCCGGAAGCGGCGCCTATTCTTTGCTCTATGGCCGGATGAAAGCACTCGGGGGCGGCTGGCTGCGTTCCTTGAGGCGCTGCCGAAGGAGGGCGGGCGTGACATGCGGGTGGAAAACTTGCACTTGACCCTCGCCTTTCTGGGCGATTGCGAGGAGGGGCTGCTGAGCTGCCTCGACGAGGTTGGGGCCTGCTTGACAGGACGGCCGTTCGAACTGATGTTCGATCAACTCGGCCATTTCCAGCGCGCGCGCGTGCTTTGGCTCGGTGTCAGCCAGCCTCCCCAGACATTGCTTAAGTTGCAGGCTCGGCTGGTTGATCTGCTTGCCAGCCGTTGCGGACTGCCCACGGATGAGCGTCCTTTCGTCCCCCACCTTACCCTCCGGCGGGAAGCCCATCATCCCTGTCCATGGCCAAAGAACATGCCTCCCATATCCTGGTGGGTGGAGAATGTCGTCTTAGTGGAGTCGCTCCATGGTCCGCACGGAGTACGCTATCAACCGCTTCGGGCATGGGCTCTGAAAGAAAACCCCAGTAATCGAGCAGGTCGGTCGGCTTTTTTTGGCGTAATATGATCCGCTGCCAATCCATCCTTTTGGCGGCGAAATGACGGAATTCCTGCTCATCCTGGTCAGCACGGTCTTGGTCAACAACTTCGTGCTGGTGAAGTTTCTTGGATTGTGCCCCTTCATGGGCGTATCCCGTAAGCTGGAAACGGCGCTGGGCATGGGCATGGCCACCACCTTCGTGCTGACCCTCTCCTCCGTCTTGAGCTACCTTGCCCAAACCTACCTGCTTGCCCCCTTCGGTCTTGAGTATTTGCGCACCATTGCCTTCATCGTGCTGATTGCCGCAGTGGTGAACTTTACCGAAATGGCCTTGAAGAAAAGCAGCCCCTTGCTTCATAACGTGCTTGGCATCTATCTGCCGCTGATCACTACCAATTGCGCCGTGCTGGGTGTGGCCCTGCTGAATGTGCAGGAGGGGCACACCTTGGCCCAAACGGCTGTCTATGGTCTGGGCGCCGCGCTCGGTTTCACGCTGGTACTGGTGCTGTTTGCCGCCATGCGTGAGCGGTTGGTGGCAGCGGATGTGCCTGGGCCATTCCAGGGTACGCCGATCAGCTTGATTACCGCCGGGCTGATGGCCTTGGCTTTTATGGGCTTCGCGGGGCTGGTCAAGGTCTGAGATGCTCACAGCCATCCTTGTTTTTACCCTCCTTGCGTTGGTCCTCGGGGCCTTGCTGGGGTATGCCGGGCAAGCCTTCCGCGTGGAGGGGGATCCACTCGCCGACAAGATCGATGCTCTGTTGCCCCAGACCCAGTGCGGTCAGTGCGGTTATCCCGGTTGCCGCCCCTATGCCGAGGCCATTGCCGAAGGTAGGGCAGACATCAACCGCTGCCCGCCAGGCGGCGAGGCGACTATCAAGGCCCTGGCCGACCTGCTGGGGGTCGAGCCCAAGCCGCTCGATGCCGAGGTCGGCGAGGAAAAGCCCAAGCGCGTGGCCTGGATCGACGAGCAGCTCTGCATCGGCTGTACTCTGTGCATCCAGGCCTGTCCGGTGGATGCCATCGTTGGTGCGCCCAAGTTGATGCATACCGTGATCGTGGAGGAGTGTACCGGCTGCGAGCTGTGCGTTGCCCCCTGTCCGGTGGACTGCATTCACATGGTTCCCCTCAAGATTGAGTTGGACCACTGGCGTTGGCCGAACCCCGAGCAGCGACGTGAAATCGCTGAAGGGGCAAGCTCTGTCCATGTGCCGTCCAAGCCTTTGGAGCAGCACGTATGAGCGAGCGCATTCTCCACCGTTTCCCCGGCGGTCTGCATCCTGCCCAGCACAAGGCCGAATCAAATGGCACGCCGATCCGCCAGGCGCGCCTTCAGGGCCTCTTGGTGCTGCCGCTCAAGCAGCATATCGGCAATCCCGCGCAGCCGGTGGTCGCGGTGGGCGAGCGTGTGCGGCGTCACCAACTGCTCGGCAGGGCGGATGGCTTTGTCAGCGCCCCCATCCATGCTCCCACCTCCGGTACCATCGTGGCGATCGAAGAGCGTCCGGTGGCGCATCCTTCGGGGCTTTCAGCGCCTTGCATTGTGCTCGAACCGGACGGCTTGGACGAGGCCATGCAAGCCTTTGATCCCTGGCCGGACTTTCGGGCCATCGCCCCTATCCTGCTGCGTGAGCGCGTGCGGGAGGCGGGCGTGGTAGGTCTGGGGGGGGCGGTCTTTCCCAGTGCGGTGAAGCTCGCAGGCCGTCCGGGTATACCGATTCACACCGTGGTGCTCAACGGTGCCGAGTGCGAGCCCTATATCACCTGTGATGATCGGCTGATGCGCGAGCGGGCGGGGGAGGTGCTGTGTGGCGGGCAGATCCTCATGCATATGGTGGGTGCATCGAAGTGTTTGGTCGGGGTGGAGGACAACAAGCCCGAGGCCATCGCCGCCCTGCACGCGGCCGCAAGCGAGCTTGACGATCCGCGCATCGAGATTGTGGCCATCCCCACTGTCTACCCCTCGGGCGCGGAGAAGCAGCTGATCTATGTCCTGACCGGCGAGCGGATCAGCCGGGAGATGCGTGCCACCGAGCGCGGCTTCCTCGGGCACAATGTTGCTACTGCGGCGGCGGTGTACCGCGCCGTGGTACTGGGTGAGCCGCTCACCCGCCGCATCGTCACCCTCACTGGCAGCGGCATGCAGCACAAGGGCAACTGGGAAGTGCCGCTCGGCATGCTCGCCTGCGATCTCATTGCCCAGGCCGGTGGTTACACTCCGGATGTCGCGCGGCTGATCCTGGGAGGTCCGATGATGGGCTTCGCCCTCTGCAGTGATGAGGTGCCGCTGACTAAGGCTGCTAATTGCCTGCTGGCGCTGGCCGCGCACGATGTCCCCGTCGACCCCTTGCCGTTGCCTTGCATCCGCTGCGGCCGTTGCGCGGAATCCTGTCCGGTCGAGTTGCAGCCCCAGCAGCTGTTGTGGGATGCCAAGGCCGGAGATTTCGAGCGCGCTGAGAAACAGGACAGCCTGTTCGAGTGCATCGAGTGCGGTATCTGCGCCGTCGTCTGCCCTTCGCATATCCCGCTGGTGCAATACTTCCGCTACGCCAAGACCGAGATCTGGCAGCGCGAACGTGAGAAGAACAAGGCTGCGCAGGCCAAGGAACGCTTCGAGGCGCGGAATGCCCGCCTGGAGCGAGAAAAGCGTGAGCGCGAGGAAATGCTGGCTTCGAGGCGTGCCCAGCTGGCCGCCCAGAAGGCCGAGGGTGAGACCGCGAGCGCTGCTGTAGACGAGAAGCAGAAGGCCATCCAGGCCGCGCTGGAGCGTGTTAAGGCACGCAAGGCTGCCTTGCAGGCCTCCGCGGAGGATACACCCTCTACCACCACGGTGGCGGAGGCCAAGGAATACGACAACGATTGAGAAGAGCAGCCGTCAATGCCTCGAAGTGACCTCTTCACTCCCCCCTGGCGGGCGAGGGTTAGGGAGAGGAGGACTGAGTGCCATGGATCTTTCTCCCCCTGTTCTTCCCCTTGAAGGGGAAGGGGAGAACCCTTTGGTTGTGTAGCGCATCGAATATCCGTCATGCGATTTAAGACCACCACCTCGCCCCACATTACGCCGAACAGTGAAGTCAGCCGCCTGATGCGCCAGGTGTTGCTGGCCCTCGTGCCGGGCACGCTTGCTGCCATCTGGTTTTTCGGATGGGGGGTGCTGATCAATATCCTGCTGGCTGTCGCTGCGGGCCTTGCGGCCGAGGCCCTGATGCTCGCCCTTCGTCGGCGGCCGCTGCGCCCCTTTCTTCTTGATGGCAGCGTCATCGTCACCGCCTGGCTTTTGGCTGTCTGCCTGCCGCCACTGGCCCCATGGTGGTTGCCGGTGGTGGGAATCGTGTTTGCGGTCGTCGTCGCCAAGCATTTATACGGAGGGCTTGGCTACAACCTGTTCAACCCGGCTATGGTCGGCTACGTCATCCTTCTGATCTCCTTCCCGCGCGAGATGAACCAGTGGATCCTGCCGCATGGTGTCGCCGCGTCCTCCCTAAGCC
>JARJMX020000116.1 GCA_029335925.2 Gammaproteobacteria bacterium | reverse complement strand
CACCACGCCCTGCCGCCCAGCCAGACGCGCCCGCGCGCCAGCCTCGTCGATCACATCAATGGCCTTGTCGGGCAGGTGGCGATCATGGATGTGACGCTGGGACAGGCGCACAGCCGCCTCCAGCGCAGCATCGGTGTAACTGACCCGATGGTGGGCCTCGAACCCGGCGCGCAGGCCCTTGAGGATGGCTAGGGTCTCCTCGCTCGACGGCTCCGGAACGTCGATCTTCTGGAAGCGGCGCGTCAGGGCAGCGTCTTTCTCGAAGATTTGACGGAATTCCTGGTGCGTGGTCGAGCCGATGCAGCGCAAGCCCTTGGCGAGCGCCGGCTTGATCAGGTTGGAGGCGTCCATCGCCCCGCCCGAGGCCGAACCCGCGCCGATGATGGTATGGATCTCGTCGATGAACAGGATCGCATCGGGCTTGCGCGCAAGCTCAGCCAATAGGCCCTTGAGGCGTTTCTCGAAGTCGCCGCGATACTTGCTGCCGGCCACCAGGGAACCAAGATCAAGGCTATAGATCGTGCTGTTCGCCAGGGCCTCGGGCGCCTCGCCCTGCACGATCATGCGCGCAAGACCCTCGACGATGGCGGTCTTGCCCACCCCGGCCTCGCCCACCAGCAGAGGGTTGTTCTTGCGGCGGCGGCACAGCACCTGGGCCACGCGTTCAAGCTCCACCGCCCGGCCGATAAGCGGATCGATGCGTCCCTCACGCGCAAGCACGTTCAAATTGACCGCGTACTGCTCCAGACTCGCACCAGCCTCGCGCGCCGACCCTTCGCCCTCCTCCGCCTCGATGCGGCGACTTTCCTCGCGATCACCCCCGTGGGCAATGTACCGAGTCACATCAAGACGCGACACTCCCTGGCGCTTGAGCAAGTACACTGCATGCGAATCCTGCTCAGCGAACAGGGCCACCAACACGTTGGCGCCGCTGACCAACTGCTTGCCAGAGGCCTGCACCTGTACCACCGCACGCTGCAAGACGCGCTGGAAGCTCAGAGTGGCCTGCGCCTCACCTTCCTCCCCCGCCGGCAAGCGCGGCATGGTCTCATCGAGGAAACCCTCCAGTTCGCGCGTAAGCTGCTCCAGATTGACGCCGCAGCCCAGCAGCACCGGGCGCGCCTCGGCATCCTCGATCAGCATACGCAGCAGCACCTCGAGGGTGACGTACTCGTAACGCCGCTCCCGCGCCAGGCGAAACACCTGGCTTAAGGTCTCTTCAAGCGGTTTGCTCAGCATGATCTCGTGCCTCTCGCAACAATCATCCGTACCGCCTCGCCTCCGAGGTCTGCACGGAAAACCAGCATCCTTACCATCACCCCCCAACGGGCTCGGACACGCACTGCAGGGGATGGTCGTTGTCGCGCGCAAGCTCCAGCACCAGCGACACCTTGGTTTCGGCCACCTCGCGGGTGTACACCCCACACACCCCGCGCCCCTTCTGGTGCACGTCCAGCATGACCTGCACGGCACGTGCATAGGGCATACGGAAGACCCGCTCGAGGACGGCAACAACGAACTCCATTGGGGTGAAATCGTCGTTCAGCAGCACCACCTGGTACATAGGCGGCGGTTTGACCGCCTCCTCCATCTCCTCCGGCAGCAGGCCAACTTCCTCAGCGGGAGCCAGGCGCGAACCCATACCTCACCCCCACAGCCCGGTCTGAGCGCGCATCAGTGCCAGCGAGATGGAGACGCCGAGACGGTCGATGAGCTGCTCGAACATCCCGCCTTTCGGCGTCACGTCCACTACCTTCTCGGCCTTAATGACCTCGCGCGCTACCTGATCGACGCTGCCGAGTCCATCCACCAGCCCGAGTCCCACAGCCTGCTCCCCTGTCCACACGAGACCGGAAAACAGCTCAGGAGTTTCCTTCAGGCGCTCGCCCCGCCCCTTGCGCACCACCTCGATGAACTGCGCGTGCACCTCGCCGAGCAGGCCCTCCATGTGAGCCTTCTCCGCCGGATCCACCGGCTTGAAGGGGCTCATCAGCGCCTTGTGCTCACCTGCGGTCAGCTCGCGGTGCTCGATGCCAAGCTTCTTCATCGCCTCGACCACGCCGAAGCCGTCCATGCGTACACCGATGGAGCCTACGATGCTCGCCTTGTCGGCATAGATCGCATCGGCCGCCGCGGCCACATAGTAGCCGCCTGAGGCGCCGATGTCGGCAATCACAGCATACAGCGGCTTGTCCGGGTGCTTGGTGCGCAAGCGGCGAATCTCATCATAGATATAGCCTGATTGGACCGGACTGCCACCTGGACTATTGATACGCAGCACCACCCCTTGGGCATGCTTGTTCTCGAAGGCCTTGCGCAAGCCCTTGATGACGGTTTCCGCCCCACCGGGCGAGCCTTCCATGATCGGCCCCTCCAGCGTCACCAAGGCCGTATGGGGTTCGGTGATAAAACGTTCCTCGGCCGGTCCCTCGCGGAACATCATCATCAAAAGGAGAAACAGGTAGCCAAAGCCGAGCAACTTGAAAAAGATACCCCAGCGCCGCGCCCGGCGCTGCTCGGTCAGGCTGGCCTCGGCCAGCCGGACGATGCGGTCACGCTGCCAGGCGGGGTCGTCCAGGGCACCTGCAGGGGTCTTGATATTTGATTCGTTCATGCGCGTGCATCCACGATGAGGTTAATCGTCCGTACCCAGCCCCTAAGCCCGGCCAGATCCTCGAAGATCGCCAGGGGGGCACAAGGCTCGAGCTGCTCGCGACCATGGGCACCAT
>JARJMX020000086.1 GCA_029335925.2 Gammaproteobacteria bacterium | reverse complement strand
CCCTGACCATGACCCTCACCGTGCTGAATATGATCTTCTCCCTTGCGGCCATCGGAGTGATGCTGGAAAAGGCGCAAAAGCGCGGGGCCTACCGCATCCCCGTGCAGATTGCCAATCTCCCCGCCTGGATCCACCGCGGCCACGAGCGCTTCCCGGTGGTGCTGGATGACATCAGCCATGCCGGTGCGGGCCTCTTGGTCTCGCACGGCTTGGCACGCAATGAAAAGGTTATCCTGGAGGTCGCCATCCCCGCGTGGGGCCATGCCATGGCGCACATCCCCGCACGCCTCGTGCGCCATCGCTACATCTTCAGCCGACGCTGGAACATGGGGTTATTATTCGAGCCCGAAAGCATGGACGAGAAACGGGCCATCATCGCTTTAGTGTATGGGGATAGCAATTTACACCTAACCAACCAGCGCCGCCGTCAACGACGGATCGGTCTGCTTGAAGGCCTGATGTTCCTGATCAAGACCGCCTTTACCCATGCCTGGGAAAACTTCCTCTTCCTGACCCACCTGTTCTTTGCTCGCCTCGTGCAGCGGGTCATCGCCCTTTTTCCACTATCTTCGAATTCGCCGAGTCAGTTCCCATGAGCCGTTATTATCCTCACGCTCTCCTGGCTGCGTGTTTTTGGGCTAGCCTATCCTGCTCTACCACCTGGGCTCAAGCGCTCCAGCCCCTGCGCGTCGAGCAGGTCGAAGGGGAATACCGCATCCCTCTCGGTTGGCTGAACAATCAGCATCACGCCCCCATCGAGCTGCGCGGTGCCGAGAGCCGACACATCCTCAAGCTCCCAATTTCCCCGCGCCTGGCGATCCAGGAGGCGAAGATTGAGATGGTTTATACCAACTCGATATCCTTGCTGCCGCGCTCGCAACTTGCCCTAACGCTCAACGACCGGGTGCTGGCTCAATTGCCAGTCAAAGCCGATCAACCCGACCATGCTGCGCGTATCACTTTGCCGCTTGACGGCCTTGCTCCCGGCTATCGTGAGCTCGGCTTCCGCGCCGCCCAACACTACACTAACGAATGTGAGGACCCCTCCTCCCCGGAGCTCTACTCGCAGATCGACACCGAGAAGTCCGTGCTTCGGGTGAAGACAACCCGTCGCGCCTTCAAACCCTCGCTGGCCCGCTTGGACGACATCTTCGACCGCCGCCTGTGGCTCGATCGCTATACTTTGCACATTCTCCTACCACCCCAGGCCATGCAGCAGGAGGAGCTACGCCAGGCTGCGGCCCAGCTGAGTCAGTCCATAGCGAGCGTAGTCGACTATCTGCCCGTCAGCATTCAGCTCCAGGAACTCAAGCCCAGCATGCCCCAGGAGGATCAGGCGAGTTCTGCCCGACGTTTCCCCGGCGTAAACCTGCCAGACACGGCCTGGGACGCCGTATTGCTTGGCACCCGTGACCAACTGCTCCCCTTCCTGAGCGCGAAGCAGGCCGCACAGATCAAATCTGGGTACCTTGGCATCTTCCATAGCGACCAGGACCCCACCCGCTATATCTTGCTGGTCAGCGGCACCACCGCTGCCGAAGTGCGCGATGCTGCCACCCTGCTCAACCTTCCGGGGCTTGCCCTGCCTGATCGGGAGGAGATTCAGCTCGCTGAACTTAAGCTTGAGCATGGCTACAAGCGCAAACAACCTCCACAAGTCGAAAAGGGGTGGATCACCTTCGATCAGCTTGGTTTTCACACCACCAGCATGAAGGGGATGTACCCGCCTCCCGCTCGTGTGGAGTTCTGGGCCTTCCGCGAGATGTTCGATCCAGCCCGTCCGTTCATCGAGCTCCAGCTGAACTTTGCCTATGGCGCGGGCTTTGACAAAAAATCCGCACTGAATGTGCTGCTCAATGGCCAGTTCATCCAGGCCCTGCCGATGCAGGAAAAACATGGCGACCAGGTATTCCGTGCCAAGGTCAGACTGCCGACCGTGAGCCTACGCCCCGGGATGAACGAGCTCTCATTTGAAGCCAGCATGATTGGCGAGGATGTCGGTGGGGCCTGCGAACCCATCTTTACTGACAACCTGCGGGTGACCATCTTCGAGGATTCTCGCATCGAGCTGCCGCCGATCTCCGACTACATGAGCCTGCCGGATCTGGGTTTATTGGGCAAAACCGCGCTGCCCTATACCCGGCTGGCCGATGGCCATGGGGTCGGACTGATGCTGAGCGACCTCTCCCCCGCCACAATCAGCAGCGCGCTAACCCTGCTTGGCAAACTGCGCCAGGTACACAAGGCTCCGCTGATCAGTCTGCGTATCCTAAGTCCCACGGATGACCTGACGGGACTGGAGGGACTCATCGTCATTGGCCCCATCAATGCCCTGCCGGAGAGCATCCGCACCGGCATGACCGCCTTCATGCCTCATCAACGCTGGCAGACGCTGATGATAGGCAGCAAGATCGAGACTGACATGGTGACAGGGGTCAAACGCTGGGTTCAAGATCCGCTTATCCCACTGGTGAAACTCTCCGAGGTCACCACCCCAGCCGTAGCGGAAGTAAACTTAAGCGAGGGCCTTGGACAGAGTGCCGCCCTCGTGCAGTATGTGACCGATAATGGCTTGCCCGTGACCGTCCTCACCGCCGCAGATCATGAACACCTGGTCGGCGGGGCGGCCCGTCTGGTGGAACACAGTACCTGGGGCGCACTGGGAGGCTCCGCCATGCTCTGGAGCATGGATGGTGAAGCCATCGCCAAGGCCGAGCCCGTCACGCACAGCTTCATTGGTGAGGCACCTTCGGTAAGCCCAGTGAGCTACCTACTCTCAGATCGTCCCGGGCTGGCCATCGCCGTCGCCATCGGCCTGATCACCATGCTGGCCTTGTTCACCTGGTTCCTGTTGCGTCAGCGTGCCCGGCGGCTCAACATGGACACCTGATCTTTGAACCGACTTCGGAGCGCCATGCAACGTTGGTTCGTGCTGCTGATTGCGCTGTATTCTCCGCTGGCGGCTTACGCTGCCAGCCTGCCCACGGCAGACTGGGAGCGCTATAAGACCACCTTCATCACCCCCGAGGGGCGGGTGATCGATACCGCCAACCAAGGGGTCAGCCACTCCGAAGGGCAGGGCTATGGCATGCTGCTCGCGCTCGCGGCAGGCGACCGCGCCACCTTCGAGCGGCTCTGGCAGTGGACGCAGAAGAACCTGCGCCGTGAGGACGGGCTGTTCGCCTGGCAATGGCGCCCGAATGACACTCCGCCGGTCAAGGACTGGAACAATGCCACCGACGGCGACCTGTTGATCGCCTGGGCCTTGGCCGAAGCGGGCGAGACCTGGAAACAGCCGGAATGGACCGAGGCTGCTCGCACCATCGCGGTGCGTATCCGCACCACCCTGATCCGTCCAAGCAATCTTGGCCCCCTGCTGCTGCCCGCCCAACAGGGCTTCGAGGCAGGTGACCACCTCCAGCTCAACCTCTCCTACTGGGTCTATCCTGCCTTCCGCACCCTCGCCCGTCTCGACCCGGATCCGGTGTGGAAAGACTTGGGTGCCAGCGGCCTGAAGCTGCTGGATCTGACCCGTTACGGTGCCGCAGGCATTCCGCCTGACTGGGTAAGCCTGTACAACGACGGCCGCTTGACTCTTTCCGACAAGCCGCAACAGCGCCGCTTCGCCTTCGAGGCGATCCGCATCCCGCTCTACCTATGTTGGAGTGGACAGCGCCCCCCCCTGCTGCTGGAAGCCTTCCAGCGTGCTTGGCCAAGCGACGGCGCACCTGCCTGGCTCGACCTTAACAACGGCGATCGTGCCGCCTACCCACTGACCCTTGCCCAGCGTGCCATGCGCCAGCTGGTACTGACCTGCGCAGAAAAACAGCCTCGGCCCATGCTGGATTTGCAACTCGATGACTATTACGGTGCCACCCTTACCCTGCTCGCGCGCCTTGCCCTGACTACCCCTAGGACCCCCTGATGAATCGGACACTACTCCTACCCCTTCTTACCTTGGGCACCTCCCCGGTCGGCGCCGGGGTGGATATCATCCCCCTCCCATCCGCTACTGAAGCCGTGCAGAGCCAAGTGCAGCAGCCCCCGCAGGTCGAACAGCGCAAGCCTGCGGTCGAACTCCTCCGCCCGCTCAAGGAGGGCGAGGCAGCGCGCCCGGTGGACAAACCCATAACCCCTGCACCGACCCTGGCTGA
>JARJMX020000087.1 GCA_029335925.2 Gammaproteobacteria bacterium | reverse complement strand
GCGCACCCACCCCGTCACCACCAACCGCATCGCCGAGGCCGCTCATCGCGCCCACGCCGCCCGCCCCAGTAAGGTTTTCAACCAGCCAGACTATGCCTATGCCAAAGCAACCCTGGCCGCCCTGCTCGATCCCCAGCCGCTGGCCTCAGCCGGGCGGCTGGAGAAGGCGGCAGGAGACGGCGTTGACCGCTACCAGCGCGCCCTGCTCCTAAACCGGGCCGGGCGCCAGCAAGAGGCCCTGCCGATCCTGCTCGACCTGCATGGCAAGGCAGCGGACAACCTCTGGATCGCCACCCTACTCGCAGAAACCTACCGTCAGCTGAACCAAGATGATCAGGCCATCGAGGTGCTCCGTGCACAGCTTGATCTGCTTCCCGGCCATCCCATACTGACCATGCAAATGGGCCAACTGTGGATGGCGAAGGATCCGGAACGCGCCTACAGCCTGCTGCGCCAGGCCCTGCGGGATAACCCAAGGCACGCTGGCCTGCTGCAGACCTTCGCCGATGCAGCCTTACGTACAGGCCGTCGCTCCGAACACCACGAAGCCATGGGCCTGTTCTTCATCCAGGAGCGGCGCCTACCCGAGGCCCGTGCGGAGTTGGAAACGGCACGCGCCCTAAGTCTTGGAGATGCCATCTCGCGCCAGCGGCTGGAGGCCCTGATCGAGCAGGTGGAAACTGAAATCATCGAGGCACGCCGTCGCAAGGATCGGCACTCGTGACAGCGCGCCGGGACGCATTGCGCTTAACCATACGGGGATAAAATATTTTTCCTTGCCTCACCATGGGCTCGGTTTATCCTGCAGCTGCTTGATGAAAGCAGTTTAAAGAGCGCCCTCCACGGCCCAACCGATGTGTGGAACGGGAGAAGGCGCCAACCCACCCCCCAAAGGAGGAAGCCATGCGGAAAATCGACCACATCTTGGCGGCCAGCCTATCCGCAGCCGCGCTGATGGGCGCCCTTACCATGACCGCTTCGGCCATGGCGGACGAAAAGAAAGAAGCCCCCAAAGAAATGACCGGCAAGGAGATTGCCTTTGATCGCGGCAAGGGCAATTGTTTGTCTTGTCACATGATTGCTGGCGGTGATCAGCCTGGCACCATTGGCCCCCCGCTCATTGCCATGAAGCAGCGCTATCCGGATCGCAAGGCCCTATATGATGTCATCTACGACCCGCGTGGCAAATTTGGTCCGCACACCATCATGCCGCCGATCGGCGCCCACGGCATCCTAAGTAAGGATGAGCTGGAGAAGGTCGTGGATTTCATCTACAGCCTGTAAGAGATGCGGAGGACTTGACCATGAAAACCTTTCTCAAGATTGCTGCCGCTTCCCTTGTCTTCGGCCTTGGTGCTTCTGCCCTGCATGCCGCCGATCCTGCCACCGTGGCCGAGGCCCAGGCTAAAGAATTTCGCGACTTCTTCTACAAGCGTTTCCCTGATATCAAACCTAGTGATTATATCTACGGCGTCTATGCCCTCAACGAGGATGCGCGTGCCCAGTTTGAGGCTATGAACGAATTCCCGCCTTACGAGGACGCTATTAAAGCAGGTAAGGAGTTCTACCACAAACCTTTGGCCAATGGTCGATCCCTCAAGGACTGTCTAGGGGAACCCAAAGGTCTGCGCGCTCGATATCCGTTCTTCGATACCGAAACGGGCAAGGTGCGCAATCTCGAAGCCGACCTTATCCAGTGCGCCCAGGCCTACGGCGAGACCAAGTTCGACGAGAAGAGCAAGGATCTGAAGGCCGTTTCTGCCTACCTGGCCAGCGAATCCCGCGGCATGAAGGTGAATGTCACCATCCCGAACGAGAAGGCTCTGGCCGCCTTCGAGGAAGGCAGGCGCATATGGTATCGCAAAACTGGTCAGCTGAACCTCGCCTGCGCCGATTGCCACCAGTATCATTCCGGCCAGCGCGCGCGCTCGGAGACTTTGAGTCCGGGGATTGGCAAGACGGCGCACTTCCCAGTCTGGCGGCTCAAGGATGACGGACTCGTCACTCTTAACGATCGCCTTTTCGGCTGTGTGCGTGATACGCGTGCCAAGCCTTACAAGCGTTATGGTAACGAGTATCTCAATCTTGAATACTTTCTGGCCTATATCGACAACGGCCTGGAAATCACCGGTCCGGCCGTGCGCAAGTAAGCGCCTAAGCCCACATAAACCGGCCAGCATGGCCGGTTTTTCATTAGCTATTATGGCATCTTATCCACGCTGGATTTTTTTTAGAGGCAGGTCAAGCCCTGTTCTTATATCATCCGCTAACGTCGGTCATGACTTTGGTCTGGCAGGCATCCAGTTTTGAACCACTCACTTGAGCAGTGAACCTACGGAGACATCCACGATGAACCTTTCCCGCCGCGAGTTCATGCAAATGCTCGCCGTGGCTAGCGCGGTCGGCATCAACCTCGGCACCGCGCAGGCTGAGACCGGTACCCAGAAAGTCGCCTCCAGCGTGAAGCCTAACATGGCTTCCGCCGACATGTATGAAGTGCCCAAGTTCGGCAACGTGCACATCCTGCACATGACTGACTGCCACGCTCAGCTGCGCCCGGTCTACTTCCGCGAGCCGTCCGTGAACCTCGGTGTACGCGACATGAAGGGCCATGTTCCGCACCTCGTGGGCGAGAAGTTCCTCAAGCACTTCGGCCTGAAGGCGAACACTCCGGAAGCACACGCCTTCACTTACCTGAACTTCGCCGAAGCGGCCGAGAAGTACGGCAAGGTCGGCGGCTTCGCCCACCTGTCCACTCTGGTCAAGAAGCTGAAGGCCTCCCGTCCGGGTGCCCTGCTGCTGGACGGCGGCGACAACTGGCAAGGCTCCGGCCTGGCCCTGTGGACCAACGCCCAGTGCATGATCGATGCCTCTAAGAAGCTTGGCATAGATATCATGACCTCCCACTGGGAGGCCACTTACGGCAAAGAGCGCATGGTCGAAGGCATCAAGCAGCTCGAAGCGGCAGGGATTGACTTCGTTGCGCAGAATATTTTCGATACCGAATTCAATGAGCGCATCTTTAAACCCTATGTCATCCGGGAGATGAATGGGGTCAAGGTGGCCATTATCGGCCAGGCCTTCCCGTACACCCCGATCGCCAACCCGGCTTGGATGGTCGAAGGCTGGTCCTTCGGTATCAAGGAAGCCGAAATGCAAGAGGTGGTTGACAAGGCGCGCGGCGAAGGCGCCCAAGCCGTCATTGTACTCTCCCACAATGGAATGGATGTCGACTTGAAGATGGCTAGCCGTGTACGCGGCATTGACGCCATTATGGGCGGGCATACCCATGATGCCGTGCCCTATCCTACTCTGGTCAAAAATGGCGGCGGCCAGACCTTGGTGTGCAACGCTGGCTCCAACGGCAAGTTCCTTGGTGTGCTCGATATGGAGGTCAAGGGCAACAAGGTGGTAGGCTTCCAGTATCGCCTGCTACCTGTCTTCTCGAACTTTATCGAGGCCGACAAGGAGATGGAGGAACTGATCGACAAGATGTACAAGCAGACGATCAAGTTCCAGGGCAAGGAGTTTGTGGCCGAAGAGCGCCTGAACAAGGTCCTCGCCAAGAACGACGTGACCCTGTACCGTCGCGGCAACTTCTCCGGCACCTGGGATCAGCTGATCTGCGATGCGCTGATCGAAACCCAGGGCGCGGAAATCTCCTTCTCTCCAGGCGTACGTTGGGGCACCTCCCTGATCCCGGGCGCGGACATCACCTATGAAGACATGATGACCCAGTGCGCCCTGACCTACCCGAACGTTACCGTGAACGAGTTCACCGGCGAGCGCATCAAGGAAATCCTGGAAGATGTTTGCGACAACATCTTCAACCCGGATCCGTACTACCAGCAGGGCGGCGATATGGTTCGCGTCGGCGGCCTGAAGTACGCCGTGGCACCGAATGCCGATTCCGGCAAGCGCATCAGCCAGATGACCCTTAACGGTAAGCCTATCGATCCGAAGAAGACTTACAAGGTGGCGGGTTGGGCCTCTGTCGCCAAGCCGGGCGAGATCCCGGGCGACACCGGCAAGATGATCTGGGACGTACTAGAAGAGTACCTCCTTGCCAAGAAGCACATCACCAAGGTCGATGTGAACAGTCCGAAGCTGATTGGCATGGAAGACAACCCGGGCGTGGCCAAGGCCTGATTCTGGATCGATCCGAAAGACGAAGCCCCGCTTATGCGGGGCTTTTTCTTTGCGGCGCCTGTTCAGGCGAACTACTTTTTCTGGCCCTTGATATTGCCGATCACGGCCCCAGCCGCTCCACCGACCACCGCGCCGGTGACAGGATCGCCTCCAGAAAGGGCGCTCACGCCTGCCCCCGCTGCCGCGCCGATGGCACCACCGCTGAGGGTAGATTGCTGGCGCTGGGTCATATTGGAGCATCCTGCCAGGGCCAGCATGGCCACCGTCACGGCCACCGAGACTTGCATAATGGGTTTCATCGCGGTATCTCCGGGATATTCATGGCTTGTGTACTGAAGATTGGATACGACCGACCTCTTGTCAAGACGGGATCAAGGCGTGATGGCATCGAGCCTCGCCTTGAGGCTAGGGACGTCGCGCACCTCCTCCACGGACTTGATTCGTCCCGACTCCAGCTCGACCAGGGTCACGGCATCGGCCGCGCGCGGCAGCATGGCCGTCTGCCCGGACTCCAGGCCAATCATGATGCGATAGCCATAATCGCGCATCTTCGGCAGGGCAAACATGTTTGTGATCACGGACGGCATGCCGCTGAGGTCTGCCACATAGACGATGCCGCGCCTTTCCTGTTCCGCCTGCGGGATATCCTTGAGCACCTCGTGCGCCAGCCCCCCCGATGCCTTATCCGCGGTCACCAGCAGGACGCGTGTGTTTGCGGGAATGGCGTACGGCCGCTCATGCTGGTCGTTGAGCTTGAGTGCCGGCAAGTTATCACCGGGCCGTAGCACGGCGGTTTCGGCCCCGGCCAGGGCGGACAGCAGGATCAGGGCGGCAAGCAGAGATCGCATCGTCGTCTCCAGACAGTCAAGAAGAAATTGTTATAGACTCATTCGCAAAAATCAAAAACCCCGCCAAGACGGGGTTAAGTCTCCGAGCAGGCGAGGATCAGAGCGTTTTGAACACACGGCGTGCGGTCTCGACCGTGTCCTCGATATCCTGGCAGCTATGCGCGCCGGAAACGAAGCCGGCTTCAAAGGCGCTCGGCGCGAGGTAGATCCCCTCATCCAGCATGGCGTGGAAGAATTTCTTAAAGCGCTCGATGTCGCACTGGACGACATCGGCGAAGGTCTCTACCCGGTCCTGTGTGGTGAAGAAGAAGCCGAACATTCCTCCGACGTTGTTGGTGGTAAACGGGATACCGGCATCCTTGGCCGCCTCGCGCATGCCGTCGCACAGGTTCTGAGTGCGCGCCGTGAGGGTCTCATAGAAACCTGGCTCCATCACCAGTTCCATGGTGGCGAGGCCCGCCGCCATGGCGACCGGGTTGCCAGAGAGGGTGCCGGCCTGGTAGACAGGGCCGAGGGGGGCGATGTACTCCATGATCTCGCGTCGGCCACCAAAGGCGCCGACCGGCATGCCGCCGCCAATCACCTTGCCAAGGGCGGTGAGATCCGGCATCACGCCATAGTACTCCTGCGCTCCGCCGAGGGCGACACGAAAGCCGGTCATCACCTCGTCGAAGATCAACACCGCGCCATACTTGGTGCATACCGCCCTCAGGCCTTCGAGGAAGCCGGGCTTGGGCGGGATGCAGTTCATGTTGCCCGCCACCGGCTCGACGATTACGCAGGCGATTTCGCCCCCCTTTTCCGCAAACACCTGTTCAACCTGGGCCAGGTTGTTGTATTCGAGGGTGAGGGTGTGCTGCGCCAGAGCGGCCGGTACGCCCGGAGAGCTCGGCACACCGAGGGTCAGCATGCCGGATCCGGCTTTCACCAGCAGCGAGTCGCTGTGGCCGTGGTAACAACCCTCGAACTTGATGATGGTGTCGCGTCCGGTATAGCCCCGTGCCAGGCGGATGGCGCTCATGGTGGCCTCGGTACCTGAACTGGTCATGCGCACCATCTCCAGCGAGGGAACAATTTCGCACAGGAGGTCGGCCATGCGGGTTTCGATCGCAGTCGGTGCACCGAAGGACAGACCACGCTCAGCGGCGTTCTTGACCGCCTCGATCACCTTGGGATGGGCGTGGCCGGCGATCATCGGGCCCCATGAGCCGACGTAGTCGATGTAGCGCTTGCCGTCCACGTCGAACAGCGCGGCGCCTTGGGCGCGCTCGAAAAAGATGGGGTTGCCGCCTACGCCGCGGAAG
Source organism: Gammaproteobacteria bacterium (assembly GCA_029335925.2). Classification (GTDB taxonomy): domain Bacteria; phylum Pseudomonadota; class Gammaproteobacteria; order Halothiobacillales; family Halothiobacillaceae; genus Thiofaba. Next base: position 16,895 of record JARJMX020000087.1, on the reverse strand, counting down.
GCGCGCACGGGGGAGTTCACTCCGCCGGGAATGTGCTTCTGGGCTTGGATGAACAGCTCATGGGAACGGGACATGGTTCGTTCTCTCCTTAAGGCGAATGGCATCGGGACAGGCCGATGACTTTCTGGGCATCATCACGAGCAGTGGAGCAACGCGGCGATCCATGAAGCATGGCTTCACAGCCGGCCCATGGGTTGCTTCTCTATGCCCGCAATGACGAGTTAAACAGCGGTGCGTAACGCCGGGCCGCCGCCTCCACGTCAACCGCCGCGAAGACATCCGAAATCACAGCCAGCATGTCCGCTCCCGCCTCGACCAGCCAAGCTGCATTATCGGCGGTGATGCCACCGATGGCACAGAGGGGCAAGCTTAATTTTTTGCGTGCCTTACGCAACAGATCGAGGCTTGCCGACACAGCCTCGGGCTTGACGCGGGAGGGGAAGAAGCTGCCGAAGGCAACGTAGTCTGCCCCCTCTGACGCAGCATCCAGCGCGAGTTCCAGCCGGTTGTAGCAGGAAACGCCGATGATGGCACCCTGCCCCAGCCTGTTCCGTGCATGCCCCGGGGCTGCGTCCTCCTTGCCGACATGCACCCCGTCCGCGCCGACCCGGGCCGCCAGTTCGACGTCGTCGTTGATGATGCTGACGGCACCATAGGTGCGGCAGAGGCGCACCAGCTCGCCCGCGAGCTGTTCGCGCAAAGGGATATCGCCCCGCTTATCGCGGTACTGGACGATACGTGCGCCGCCGCGGAGGGCGGCCTCGACCCGTTCGACGAACCGATCGTCGGGGATCAGGGCCGTGTCGGTGATGACATAGAGACCTCGCAGCGCGTCTCTTTTGTGCATCATGCCAGCGACCTCGCGGCGTGCGCGGCGCCGATCAGGGGGGCGCGCGGCTCTAGCACTACCTCGACCGGTATCGCCGCCAGCAGGTTGCGGAACCGCCCCTTGTCGAGGAAGCCCTGCATAAAGGCCCCTTGCTTGAGGAGGGGCAGGATCTTGGGTGCGATGCCCCCCCCCACGAGCACGCCGGCACTTGAAAGACACTTGAGGGCGAGGTTAGCGGCCTCCGCACCGTAGATGCGGCAGAACAGGGTCAGCGCGTGCAGGCAGGCCCCATCCCTGCCCTCCATAGCCAGGCGGGCGATGGCCGCGCTTGGGTCAGGGGAAGCCATGATGGCCTGGGTGGCCGCCTCCTCCATCGGAACGCGGCGAGTGTCGCGGAGAAAAGTCCAGATGTTGAACAGACCGGGGCCGGAGAGGACGCGCTCCACGCTGACATGGCCACCGAACTTCCCGCGCAGCCAGACCAGCAAGGCATCCTCTTCGGCGCTGTTGGGCGCGAAATCGCAGTGCCCCCCTTCGGTCGGCTGCACGTGGTAGCGCAGACCATCCCAGAACAGCAGCGCCTGCCCGAGACCCGTGCCGGCAGCGATGACGGCGGTCATGCCATCCCGAGCGCGTCGGGAGGTGGAGAGGGGAACGCGTTGTTCAGGCGGCAGCTGCAGCATGCCGAGCGCCGCGGCCTCGAGGTCGTTGAGCAGGCGCACGGGACAGCCGAGGCGCGCAGCGAGCAACCTTTCATCCAGCACCCAAGGCAGATTGGTGGTCTGGCAGCGGCCCTCCACCACAGGACCAGCCACGCCGAAGGCTGCCCCCTCAAGACGCGGTGGTTCAAGACCAAGGAAGGCCTCAAGGATGTCCTCGAAGGCGGCATGGTCTCGGCTGGGCACACTGGCTTCGCGTGCGATAACCAGCTCGCCGCCGCGCTGGGTATAGAGGGCCAGCACCGTCTTAGTGCCGCCAATGTCGCCGGCAAGAAACATCCCGCGCACCTTATTCCGTCAAGATCAGGCTGGCCGCCGACCCCTCGGCGACCAGGAATTCAAGCGCATGAGTCACGAAGACCGAGACATCGCTGGGTGGACGACGGTAGAACGCCTCCCAAGCCAAATCACGCACCTCATCGTAGCGTCCCTCATCGCCCGGATGTTCTTCAAGCCAGGCCAAACGCACGGCGTGGCCGATCAGCACGTCCATGACAAGGTCGTCCTCGAAGCGCAAGTCCGGATTGGCCTGCATGATGGCGATCAGGGCCTCAAGCCCCTCAATGACTAGCTGACGATACTCAGGAGCGGCGATCTTGTTGAGCAGGTGCTCGACGCGCAGGGCGAAGTTCATCTCCCCCGCCGTGCTCTCCGACAGCAGCTGCTCACTGTCCAGCCGGTTCTTACGGTTATAGCGATCACCGATGACTAGCCCCCGGCAATGTCGGAGAAGGCCCCACACCTGCGGGTAGAAACGGTCTGGCAGGCGGCCGATCGCCCCCTGCACCTGGCGCCAGTGCAACCAGTCCTCGACGGCCTGCGTGACATCCGGGCCGGCATCGAAGCGCACGGGCACCACCTCCTTTGGCGCACCGACGATATGCAGCGACTCGGTGCGACCGAGCCCGCGCTGTTCATCGCCGAAATGCAGCAGAGTCTCACGCAGGCGGGCAAGAAGCCGGTGCGGCGGCTTTTCCAACAATGCATCGAAGGCGGCGTCGAGCGAAAGGCCCCGCTCGCGCGCCAGGCCCGCGATCAAGAGCTGCAGTAGGTGACCCACGCGCAGGGTGAGGATGTCGCGGATCAGCTGCGACTCGTTCTTGGCAATGTGGCCAAGATGGATGATAAGTTCCTGGGTCAGGATGCGCTCGCGCTCGTCCTGGCCGCAGAAGGCGCGGATCATGGCAAGGATCTCGGTGTTGCCGAGCGGCTCGCGGATGATCGCGCGCCGGCTGTAGGAACGCCCGACGGCGAGCTGCTTCTGCCGCACCAGAATGTCCATGACTGCGACCTCAAGCTGGGCATCGACTTTGTCCAATAGGTCGGCAGCACGCCTCAGCACGCCCCATAGCGTCAGACACCCTGCACGTTCGAACACGTACTCGGTGATCTCGCGCAGGGTCAGTTCGTAGCCAAGTTCCGGATGGCGCAAGGGGGTGACGTAATCGCCGCCATGACGGGCATGGAGGGCGACCAGTAACTCGATCTGGGCATAAGGATTGCTGCAGTTCGCCAGTATCGCAAACAGCCGCTCGCTGGGCGCCTCGAGAGTGAGGGACTGGTACTCGGCGTCGCTGAGCGGGTGGGGCTCACCGCCCTCGGTCGGCAGTAGGGGGACACGCTCGACGACCCGCGGCAGCCCATCCTCGGCCAGGCTGAAATTATGCCTGGTGGAGATGCGTTCAGGGCGGGTGTTCTGCATAAGCTGCAGAAGCCTACCGCTACGCACCGGGTAGCCATCGACCTCGCCGGCATGCACGTCGCGTAACAGATCCAGCAGCACCTCGCTGTTGGCCGCCTCAAGCATGTCGCGGGTGATCCACAGCACCACCAGAGGCATGCCGGGCTGGCGCCAATAGCGGTGCACGAAACCGATCTCCGAGCGCAGCTTGCCGGCGAGATAGACGTTGTCGCGACCGAGATAGAAATCCTGGCGATCGAGCTGCTGGGGCACAAACAGCACCTGCTGGCCATCCAGGGCATAGGGACGCGAGGTGGTGAGGATGCGCATACGCCGGGGGGGGCGCCCGGTGAGGGCGAGCTTGGGATTGCAGCCAAGCATGCCGAACAGATCAATCAGCTTGCTCGAATGGGCTACCCGCAGGGGAGTCACCTGCTCGAGAATCTCGGCGTGGATGCCGCTCCAGCCGAGCCGCTCCTGAACCTCGACATTCTCAGCCAGCACCGCCACCTGGACCGGACAATGGTAGCGGCGGCCGAGCCGCAGGCGACGGCCGAGAGGGTCGATGTCCGCGGGATGAAGCAGGCCGTCTTGGATCAGTTTGCCGAGGATGAACAGGCTCTGCGCCCAAACCAGTGGCAGGTTCTCGTTTGCCTGGCGCGGCTGGCTGCCAGGATGCTGGCGTTCAGCCTCGATGCGATCGGCCGGCACGAAATACAGTTCCGGCAGCAGACGCAGGCCGTCCTGCTCAATGGCAAGACGCTCGAGATGCTCGCGATAGAAGCGGGCCTGCTCCTGGCGGCCGAGGAACAAGTGGTTAAGCAGCAGGTAGGTGAAGAACAGCGGCCACTCGGACTCGATGTGCTCGAAGCGCTTGAGTTCGTGCGGTTCGTAGTGCAGCCGACTCGGATCCTCCAGCACCGTCTGGTGGCCGTCGAGCAGAAAGCGCTTGCAGCCGTAGGATCCCTGCAGCTTGTCGATGACAGCCTGCTGGGTCTCATCAAGAAGCGCCATGTTGCGCACCGCGAAGGCCGGAAAGCCGACCACCGAGAGCAGCGCGGCATCCACCTCCTTGGAATTGGACTCGCGCGGCAGCAGGGACTTGAGGGTAATCTCGGTGCGCGCGATCTCGTCTGGCAGGACGTGGATGGTCGAGCGCTCGTCCCCCTCGCCACCGTACAGATCGAAGCTGTTCATGGCCTCGAGCGCCGCCAGGGCCATGCCGATCGAGCTCGCGTTCAGCTCGCGGATGCCGCAGTTGATCTTGTTGCCACGCTCCCAGATACCGTAGTCGGGCGTGCTATAGGCGCGGCCGATGTAGTAGACGAGGTTCTGGACGAAGTCGACCTCGTCTTGATTAAAAATAATCCGCAGACCCGAAGCAGTCATCTGGGCCAGCATGAGCAGGAACAGGGAGGTGGCATCGATTTGGAGATGCCCCCAGGCTGCATCCCCGACAACCTCCCCGCCGGTGCGGGTGTCGTACTTGGCATGCAAGGCATCGAGCGGGTCCTGACTGTACTTGAAGCGCTCGACCTTGTGCGCCTGGCGCATCATGGCGAACAGCAGGCCGCGCATCAGCTTCACCACGCTCTGCTCGAGCGCGTAGGTCCGGGCGCGCTCTACGTCGGCGCGGCGATAGGCGAGCGCCATCCCCCAGACGGCGAGGATGCTGTAGACGTTGTCGCGCACCCAAGCATCGGTGTAGTCGCCATGAGCAGTGACCGCGGTACTGGCTGGTAGCAGCCCGGTCACCGGGTGCTGGCGGGCGAGAATGATCCGTTCGATCTCCACGTCGTACTGGCGCAGGCGACGCAGGGTATCCTCCGGATCATGGGAATGCCCCATCCAGGGGACCTGGCCCGGCTTGGCCTCGGAAGAGGAGGTGTCGCTGGCCATATCGCCGCCCCTATTCAGTGAAGACCCCGTGCCTCCGGATGCGGTGTTTCGACGAACAGCGCCGCCGCGTCCACCGCATCAAAGGTGTACCTTGCGTTGCAGAATTCGCAATGGACCTCGATCTTCCCTTGCTCAGCGAGGATGTCCTCCACCTCGTCCTGTCTCAGGCTACGCAGCATCTCCGCCACCCGCTCACGCGAGCAAGAGCAGGCGAAACGCACCGACTCGGGCTCGAACACAAGCCGATCCTCTTCATGGTAGAGGCGATGCAGCAGGATCTCGGCCGGGAGCTCCAGCAACTCCTCCGCGCTGACGGTCTCCGACAGGGCGACGATGCGGTTCCAGTCCTCATCGTCCTGCGGGCTGTCATGCCCTGGCATCTTCTGTACCAGAAGGCCTGCGGCGCGGGTGGGACCGGCTTCCAGCCACAGGCGGGTCGGCAGCTGCTCGGAGCGCGCAAAGTAACCTTCCAGCGCCTGCGCGAGAGTAGCGCCCTCCAGCGGCACGATACCCTGGTAGCGCTCCCCGCGTGCGGTCTCGATGGTCATCACCAGGCGACCGTCACCCATCAGGGTCAGCCCCTCCCCTTCCACCTCGCCGTGCCAGCGGGCCAGGCCGCGCAGCTCGCGCTCAGAGGTGACCTGCATGACCAGCAGGTGTACGGTGCCTTCGCCTTGGACCTGAAGAGTCAGCTTTCCGTCGATCTTGAGCGTCGCGGCGAGCAGCACGGCAGCCACCGCCGTCTCGCCCAGCAGACGGGCTACAGCAGGAGGGTAGTCGCTGCGCGAGAGGATGGACTGCCAGGCCGCCTCCAGCTGCACCAGCTCACCACGCGCTCCGCCGGCGTAGGAAGACTGCGGAGTGCCGGGGACATATTCGTCCTCGGCATGGGTAAAGATGAAACGGTGGAGCAGATCACGCTCGCTCATTTCAGTCTTCCAGCCGCTTCTTCAGCACCGCATTGAGCTGAGCCGGATTGGCCTTACCCTTGGCGGCCTTCATCGCTTGGCCGACGAGGAAGCCGAACACCTTGTCCTTGCCAGAGCGGAATTCCTCGACCTGGGCCGGAAACTGGGCCAGCACGCCATCCACCAGCGCCTCGATAACGGACTCGTCGGTGATCTGCTTGAGGCCCTTGTGCTCAATGATAACGTCGGCGTCGCCCTCGCCCGCCCACATGGCCTCGAACACCTCCTTGGCAAGCTTGCCGGAGAGGGTGTGGTCAGCGATGCGCTTGAGCAGGCCGCCGAGCATGGCCGCGGTGACCGGGCAGGCGCCAATCTCCAGCCCCGCCTTGTTGAGCGCGGCAGAGACATCGCCCATCACCCAGTTGGCGACGAGCTTAGGCTCGCAGCCCGCAACCTTGAGTGCCTCTTCAAAGTAGTCGGCCAGGGCACGGTCGGCAGTAAGGAAGGCCGCGTCGTAAGCAGGCAGGCCATAATGGGTGATAAAACGCCGCTTCTTCTCGGTGGGCAGCTCCGGCAGGCTGGCACGTACAGACTCGATAAAGCCTTCGTCCAGTATCACCGGCAACAGGTCGGGATCCGGGAAGTAGCGGTAATCGTGCGCCTCCTCCTTGCCGCGCATGGAGCGGGTCTCGTCACGGTCCGGGTCGTACAGGCGGGTCTCTTGCACCACGCTGCCGCCGCCCTCGATCACGTCGATCTGACGTTCGATCTCGAAGTTGATCGCCCGCTCCAGGAAACGGAAGGAATTGACGTTCTTGATCTCGGTCCGGCTGCCGAACTCGCGCTGCCCCTTGGGACGCACAGAGACGTTGGCGTCCACGCGGAATGAGCCTTCCTGCATATTGCCATCGCAGATGCCCAGATAGCGCACCAGGCTGTGAATCGCCTTAGCATAGGCCACCGCCTCCTTGGCCGAGCGCATGTCCGGCTCGGAGACGATTTCCAGCAGCGGTATCCCGGCGCGGTTCAGGTCGATACCGCTCATGCCGTGGAAGTCCTCATGCAGCAACTTGCCGGCATCTTCCTCAAGATGGGCGCGAGTGATGCCGACCACCTTGCTGCTGCCGTCCTCCAGCTCGATCTCCATCTGCCCACGCATGACGATGGGCTGCTCGTACTGGCTGATCTGGTAGCCCTTCGGCAGGTCCGGGTAGAAGTAGTTCTTGCGTGCAAAGATGGAACGGCGGTTGACATCGGCACCGATGGCCAGACCAAACATCACAGCACAACGCACGGCCTCGGCGTTCAGCACCGGCAGCACGCCGGGCAGGCCAAGATCGACCGCGCAAGCCTGGGTGTTGGGCTCAGCGCCGAAGGCGGTCGAGGCTCCGGAGAAGATCTTGCTCTTGGTGGCGAGCTGGGCGTGAATCTCAAGCCCGATGACGGTTTCCCATTGCATGGGTCTTGGTCCTTACGCGAAGGCGGCAGGGAACTGGCGATGCCAATTGGTGACCTGCTGGAAGCGGTGAGCGATGTTCAGCAGGCGGGCCTCGTCGAAGGCGCGACCGATGATCTGCAAGCCGACCGGGCGGCCGTGCGCAAAGCCTGCCGGAATGGACATCGCTGGCAGGCCGGCGAGATTGACCGGCACGGTGTAAATGTCGGAGAGGTACATGGTAACCGGGTCCTTGAGGGAAGTACCGAGGTCCGGTGCCACGTGCGGTGCAACCGGCCCCATGAGCACATCCACCTCGCTGAGCACACGGCGGAAGTCGTCCGCGATCAGGCGGCGGATGCGCTGCGCCTTAAGGTAATAGGCGTCGTAATAACCAGAAGAGAGAACATAGGTGCCGATCATGATCCGGCGCTTGACCTCGCTGCCGAAGCCCTCAGCGCGCGAGCGCTCGTATAGGTCGACGAGGTCCTTTGGCGCCTCGCAGCGGTGGCCAAAGCGCACGCCGTCGTAACGGGAGAGATTGGAGGACGCCTCCGCCGGGGCGATGACGTAATAGGCGGGGATGGCGAGCTCGCTGTTCGGCAGGCTGACCTCGCGAACCTCGGCGCCCAGCCTACGGAACTCGGCCACCGCTTCGTCGATGACACGGGCCACACCGACATCCAAGCCCTCGCCGAAATACTCGCGCGGCAGGCCGATCTTCAGCCCACTCAGGTCATTGTCGAGCTTGGCGGTGTAGTCCTCGACCGGCTGCTCGCTGCACGTAGAGTCGAGCGCATCGAAGCCGACCATGGCATTGAGCAGCCAGGCGCAATCCTCTGCCGAACGCGCCATCGGCCCGCCCTGGTCAAGTGAGGAGGCATAGGCAATCATGCCATAGCGGGACACGCGGCCGTAGGTCGGCTTGAGGCCGGTCACTCCGCAGTAGGCGGCAGGCTGGCGGATGGAGCCGCCGGTATCGGTCCCGGTTGCCAGTGGGGTGAGCCCCGCGGCAAGCGCAGCAGCGGAGCCACCGGAGGAGCCGCCAGGCACGGCGGAAAGATCCCAAGGGTTCTTGGTCGGGCCATAAAAGCTGGATTCACTGGTCGAGCCCATGGCGAACTCGTCCATGTTCAGCTTACCAAGCATGACCGTGCCAGCCTGATTCAAGCGCTCGACCACAGTGGCGTTGTAGGGGGCGACGAAGTTATCGAGCATGCGCGAGCCGCAGGAGGTCTTAACCCCAAGGGTGCAGAAGATGTCCTTGTGCGCCAGAGGGATGCCAGTGAGCGGCCCAGCGTGGCCCGCGGCAATACGATGGTCCGCGGCCAACGCAGCGTTGAGTGCCTCATCCTCGGTCACGCTGATGAAGCTGTTAAGCACGGGATCATGTGTCTTGATGCGAGCTAAAAAATGTTGCGCCAGCTCGACCGAGGAGACCTCCTTGCGATCGAGCATGCCGCGCAGCTCGGCAATGGATTGCTGGTGCAGGCTCATTATTCGATCACCTTCGGCACCAGGAACAGGCCATCCTCGACGGCCGGGGCGTTAAGCTGGAACAGCTCACGCTGGTTGATTTCGGTCACCACATCCGGGCGCAAGCGCTGGGCCATGTCAAGGGGATGGGCCATGGGCTCCACCCCCTGCGTGTCGGCCTGGTTCATGCGCTCGACCAGGTCGAGGATACTGGACAGGTCTTGGGCATAACGCGCAACCTCGGCCTCGTCGATGGCCAGGCGGGCAAGACGGGCGATCTTCTTCACCTCTGAAGGGGCGATCATCATCGGCGGCTCTGCTTCTGGGGAAAAACGCCGACCCCATCCTTCCCGGACGGGTTCGGGGATGATGCACGCCCGCCTTCGGCACCGCGTTCCAGCGGCTCTCACCGCTGGAACGCACCGGGACATCCGTGCTCCAGGCACAAAGAACGGGCAAGATGGTGCATGAATTTAGCACAGGCCCAAAGCCTTGCCCAAGGCGAAGGGGGTTGATAGAGTTTCAAGCTTGGGTTCATCCCACGCGCAATGCCCTTCCATTAATACCCGTCAAGTCAATATCTCGTCATGTTCCGTAATCTCCGCGGTCTTTTCTCTACCGACCTCTCCATCGACCTTGGTACCGCTAACACCCTGATCTACGTGCGGGGCAAGGGCATTGTCCTCAACGAACCCTCGGTGGTAGCCATCCGCCAAGATGGCGGCCAGCGCTCGATCCAGGCCTTCGGCATCGAAGCCAAACAGATGCTCGGCCGCACCCCGCAGAACATCACCGCCGTCCACCCGCTGCGCGACGGCGTGATCGCGGACTTCCACGTTACCGAAAGGATGCTACAGCACTTCATCCGCAAGGTGCACAGCAACAGCATGCTGCGCCCCAGCCCGCGCGTGCTAGTCTGCGTGCCGGTGGGGGCCACCCAGGTCGAGCGCCGCGCCATCCGTGAGTCCGTGCTCGGCGCCGGAGCACGCAAGGCCTACCTGATCGAAGAACCCATGGCCGCGGCCATCGGTGCCGGCATCGACGTCGACGAGCCACGCGGCTGCATGGTGGTCGATATCGGCGGCGGCACCTCGGAAGTGGCGGTCATCTCGCTCGATGGCATCGTCTACTCTGCCTCAGTGCGCATTGGTGGTGACAAGTTCGACGAGGCCATCATCAGTTATGTGCGCCGCAACTACGGCATGCTTATCGGTGAGGCGACAGCAGAACGGATCAAGAAGGATATTGGTTGTGCTTATCCAGGCAAGGAATTGCTGGAAATCGAAGTTAAGGGTCGCAACCTCTCCGAAGGCGTGCCGCGCAGTTTTACCCTCAACAGCAATGAAATCCTCGAGGCTCTTAATGAACCCTTGTATGGCATCGTTCAGGCCGTACGTACTGCACTTGAGCAAACGCCTCCAGAGCTTGGTTCGGATATCGCCGAACGCGGGATCGTCCTTACAGGAGGAGGCGCCCTCCTGCGTGACCTCGACCGTCTGCTGATGGAGGAGACCGGCCTGCCGGTGGTGGTGGCCGACGATCCGCTCACCTGTGTGGCACGCGGTGGAGGCAGGGTGCTGGAGCTGATCGACCAACGCCATAGCACCCTGTTCTCGACTGAATAATCCAACGGCCGCGGCGTGGCCCATCTGTTCCGCAAGGGGCACCCCGGCCCGGTCTGGCTGGCGGTGCTCTTGCTCGCTTCCCTCGGGCTCTACCTTGCTGATGCCCGGCTGCACCTGCTCGACCACGTCCGGGGCTGGCTGATGGCGGGCACGGAACCGATCCAACGCTTGGCCGCCCTGCCCACCCAGCTTTGGCGCAGCGCAGCCGAGGCCATGCGCAGCCGCGCCGCGATGCAGGACGAACTCGCCCGGCTTAGTCAGGAGAACCTGCTGCTCAAGGCGCAGATGCAGACCTTCTGGGCCATGCAGGAGGAGAACCGTCGCCTGCGCAACCTCCTACGGGCCGTGCAGCCGCTGGAACAAGACCTATTGCTGGCTGAGAGCATCCCGGTTAAGGGCGATGCGCGTCGGCGTATGATCCTCATCAACCGCGGCAGCCGCGACGGCATCTTCGTCGGCCAGGCGGTGCTCGCCGCCGAGGGCCTACTCGGGCAGGTTGTGCATGTCGGCCCGCGCACCGCCGAAGTCTTGTTACTGACCGACGACATGCATGCCGTCCCGGTGCGCATTGCCCGCACCGGCCAGCGTGCCATCGCTCAGGGAACCGGTGAAAGCGGACGCATGGATGTCCTCCACCTGCCTAACAATGCCGACGTACGGGAAGGCGACCTGTTGGTCACCTCGGGTCTCGGCGGCACCTTTCCGGCGGGCTATCCAGTGGCGAGTGTGAGCGTGATCGAGCAGACCCAGAGCGGGGTCTTTGCCAGCATCAGTGCCCGCCCCCTCGCACCGGTCGACGATGTCCGTGAAGTCATTCTTGTCTGGATGCGCAACGCGTCCTCCATGGATATCCCCACCCATGCGCCCTGACCCCTGGATCTGGCTGACGGTCCCGCTCAGCCTTCTTCTAGCCCTGTTGGTGGAACTCCTCCCCTTCCCGCAGCCCCTTGCCCAACTGCAGCCGCCGTGGCTGTTGCTGGTCGTGCTCTACTGGAGCATCCTGCAGCCTGCGATCCTGGGCATGGCCGGGGCATGGCTGATGGGGCTCGTGCTGGACACCATCCAGCCCTCTTTCCTTGGCACCCACGCCGCCCTGTTCACGCTGGTGGTCACACCTGTCCTGGCGCTGCAGCGCCTGCTCCGGACCCTGCCGGTCGCCCAGCAGGCGCTGTGGATCGCCGGCCTGGTATTCCTGTACGAGGTGGGGGAGCTGTTGCTGGGCGGCCAGCTGACCGCTGGCCGAGTTACCGCCCATGACTTCCTGCCGGTCATCAGCACCCTCATAATCTGGCCATTGCTGAGGGTACTGCTGCATCGCTGCGAACGCTGCCTGGGCTGAACTTGCTCAATCCGTTAGGATCAACCCCCAAATCAAGGCCGCCAGCAGCAGACTGACAAACACCGCCGCCGACCCCATGTCCTTGGCCCGGCCGGAGAGTTTGTGCGGCTCGGAACCCACACGATCGACGACATTCTCGATCCCGGTGTTAAGCAGTTCGACCACCAGCACTAACATCAGGCTGCCGATGAGCAGCGCCCGCTCCACGCCATCCTTGCCCAGCCACAGGGCAAGCGGGGCGAGCAACAGGACCAGCCACAGTTCCTGGCGAAAGGCCGCCTCTTTACGGTAGCAGGTCGTCAGCCCCTGCCAGGAATAGCGCGCCGCGAGCAGGACGCGCCTGAGCCCCCTATTTTCAGAGGCCACGGCTTATTCGCCGATAAAGTCTTGGTAGGCGGCCGCATCCATCAGCCGAGGCAGGGTACCCAAGGCGCGACAGCGCAGGATCCAGCCCTCGCCATAAGGATCCTCGTTGATGCGCTCCGGGCTCGTAGCAAGCTCGCCGTTGACTTCGACCACCTCCAGTCCGACCGGTGCCTGCACATCCCAGGCGGACTTCACCGACTCGACGGTTGCCAGCACCCCGCCCTCCTCGACCTGCGCACCGACCTCGGGCAACTGGACATAGACCAAGTCGCCCAGCAGCGACTGGCCATGCTCAGTGATCCCCACGGTCAGCAGGCCGTCGTCGTCTTGGCGCAGCCAGGAATGACCCTCGGTGTAAAGCAGGTTCTCGGGCAGGTTGCTCATCCGTCTCTCCAGTGTTTGAGGTTAGAAGGAATCATGCCACACAAATGTTTCAAGGCATCACGGCCGGCAAGAAAAGATCCAGGGGATTTTGCGGTTTTTTGCCCGAGCCTTATGCTTGAATTCACACATCTTATGAGACTGTTCGCCATACCGTTAAAAATAATAAATAGAGGGCTTGTCTTTTCTATGGATAACATACTGGTTGTATAACATGCATAATGAAGGAGTCATGCCCGTGCATCTCGTCCGTTTCCGCCCGCACCCAATCGCCCTCGGCATCCTTGCCTCCGCCGTCATGAGCGCAGCCCAAGCCGATGAACTGCCCCCCCTCCAGATCCAGGCCCGCGCCCTCGGCGACACCCCGAATGTCGAGGTCATCACCCCCGCCGACATCGACACCCGCATCCCTGCCGATGCTGGCGAAGCCCTGCGCGAGGTCAACGGGGTGTCCGCCAGCCGCATGAGCCAGCACGGCGTGGACCCCATCATTCGCGGCCAAAGCGCTACCCAAATCAATGTGCTTTTGGATGGCAGCTATATCCATGGTGGCTGTCCCAACCGCATGGATCCGCCGACCAGCTTCGCCAGTCTCAACACCTATGATCGCGTGGTGGTGGAGAAGGGGGTACAGAGCGTGCAACACGGCATGGGAGGCAGTGGCGGCACGGTGCTGTTTGAGCGTGATAGCGCAAAACGTGCCGCAACGGCTGGCGTGCAAGGGCAGGCTGGGGTAATCACCAGCTCCAACGGTGTCGATGGGGCGGTCTATGCCGATGGCCTATTCAGCAATGGCAAGGCTTATCTACGCGCCTTCGGCGAGTATCTGGATGCCAGCAGCTATAAGGATGGAGCGGGCCGCACGGTACCTTCCGCCACCAGCAAACTCGCTGGCGGCGTGGTTGCAGGTTATCGCTTCAATGACAACGCCGGCATCGAAGGCACGATCGAGGCTAGCCGCCAGGACGATACCCTGTATGCGGGTGCGGACATGGACTCACCGAAGGATGATATGGATGCCTACCGCCTGAAGTACTGGCAGCAAAACATGGGCGGCTCCATCGACGGAGTGAAGGCTGAGGTCTGGCATGCCAAGGTTGAACACCTGATGGATAACTACAGCCTGCGCCCCAACTCCAACCCGGCCATGTATCGTGCAGCCCCCTCCGAGGTCACTACAAGCGGCGCTCGCCTGACCCTGACCTCCAAACCAACCAGCAACCTCAAACTTGACTACGGTCTGGATGCGCAGAAGGTGGAGCGCGAAGGTTGGGTCATGAACCCTGCCAATCCGGCCAATAAACTGTTCTGGCTCTGGCCTGAGGCTGAGCTCTCCAGCGTCGGCGGCTTCATCGAAGGGTTGTATGGCATCAGCCCCCATCAGCGCCTCAAAGCCGGCCTGCGGGTAGATAACGTCAATGCCAACATTAACAACAATCTCAGCAATACCATCGCGACCCACCCGATGGTTCCGCTGAATATTCGCGAAGAGGCTAAAAAGGATCAGGACAATACCGCCATCGGTGGTCTGCTACGTTATGAGCATGACCTTTCCAAAAATCTGACCGCCTTTGTCGGCATAAGCCGTAGCGTGCGCCACCCCGATGCCACCGAGCGTTATGTTCTCAAACCCAGCCCTACTGGCATCAGTTGGCTTGGCAATCCAGCTCTGGACACGGAAGTTCATCACCAGCTGGATCTCGGTCTCTCCGGCAAGGGTCAAGGCATCAAGTGGGAGGCCGTGCTGTTCTATGACAATGTCAACGACTACGTGCTACGCGACATCAACAACGGCAGAATCAAAGGGGTGGCCAATAACGCCACCATCTACCGCAATGTCGATGCCACCCTCTTTGGTGCCGAACTCGCCGGACAATGGATGTTCGCTCCTGGCTGGCACGCCTACGGTGCACTGGCCTATGTCAACGCCCAAAATGACACCGACGGACGCAGCATCGCCCAGACGCCACCGCTCAATGGTCGTATCGGTGCCGATTATAGTGCTGCCAACTGGCATGTTGGTGGACGCGTGCGTTTTGCCGCTCAGCAGCATGAGATCGACAAGGCCAGTGGACTCGACACCATCCAGACCCCGGAATACGCCGTACTCGACCTGTACGGCGGCTATGCCTTCAGCCGCACGATCCAGCTCAAGCTGGGCATCGACAACGTCTTCGATCGCCTATATGCTGAGCATGTCAATCGTGCCTATGCCGGTCTGTTCGGCAACCCGAACGATCGCATCTATGAACCTGGGCGCATCGTCTGGGCGCGCCTGGATACTCGCTTTTAACCGAGATGTACATCAACCATGGTTCAATTCTGGCCGGTTAATCAGCCAAGAACCTCAGGAGGCCTTATGAAAAAGCATCTTCTCCCCTCTCTCTTGATCGGAGCCAGTCTGTTCATCAGCACCGCCGCCGTCGCTGAGCCTGCCATCGCCTTGGCCACACCGGTGGTGGAACTGGTAGGCCTGGCCAAGAGTCTGGATCTGGGGCTTAATGAAGAACAGCGCAGCAAACTCGAAGCCTGGATCAAAGAGGCCCCAGGCAAGCGCAAGGCGATGGAAAACGAACAAATCCAGTTGCGCACCCAACTACGCGAGGCCATTCTCAGCGGTAAACCCGAAAACGAGCGCAAGGAATTGATTGATAAAATCGCTGCCAATGAAGCTCAACTCGTGACTATGCGCAGCAAATGCACCGATTTCCTCCGTCAGCTGCTGACCGCCGAGCAGTTTGACAAGGTGGTGGCTGCCTACCGGGCCAAATGACGACATCGCTCAAGGAGAATCGCAAGGGCGTCAGAGACTCTGACGCCTTTTTTGGTGCAAAAAACACGTTTCAGACCCTGCCAAACATCATCCTCCCATCGCCTACCTAGTCGTTTCTGGCGCATGACCGCCCTGATGTATCCGTCTTTTTGCAGGCTGGAGGATTAGAAAGTAATGTAACTGTTTGTGTGTTTTCTGTCATCAAACATCTGCTGCAAAAACAAAACGCCGCCCTGCCGGAGCTTCGTGGAAACGTGCTGAAAAGCGCGTAAGCAAAAAGTACTGCGCATAAACCTCCGTGCAGTGATTGACTGCAATCAGTTGCACACCCAGAAGCTCAAGCCAACGAGCCGTTATTCGAGCCGTTCCTGATTGGCTCGTAACAGATGGGTTCCTCCAATCACGGCATGGATGGGGGAGGCACCCGTCAGCTCGACGAGGGTATTCACCACACCAGCATGACAACAGCCAAGAAGGACGACCACGCCTTGGGGGGTGAAGGCGTACATGGCCTGATCATCAGGCCGCATGTTCCCTTGGGCACACTCGGCATCACAAAAGAATCGCCTTCCACGATCCTCAAAAGCATAGCGGCGGGGGATGGGATCGGTGACGAACACCCCCGGCAAGACCTCAGTGGGCCCGTCCGTCCGTGATGCGCAGAACAGCGTCCCGCTTTAAGGGCGGTCAAGACATGCGACGGGATGCCAATATCCTTCCCTTCGCGGTTGAACGTTGGCTGGAGTGCTTGAGGACAGACATTATGATTCCATCACAAACATCGAGAATAGCGGGCAAGCCCCCGTATGATCGTCATGTCCACGGCTAAACACGATGGCCTCAATATGGCAAGATCAAGATCAAGGCCTGCGGCATTATGGCTCAGCGTCAATCCTTGACCGATATCGAAACAGCAGCGCCCATCCATCCGGCCTGCGCATGGAAGGCGATGCCATGCTCGCCCAGCGGCTCTCCCGCAGAGCTGGTTCTCCACCAGAACAGTGACTTCATAGTTAACCTCCAGAAACACGCAAGGCCCTTCGAAGGGCCTTGCGATCATCGCATAAGTTTTGGGGTGATTAATTGCTTGAGGAACTAGCGTAATAGCGCGCTAAGGCTGCAATTTCCGCATCAGTGAGCGGTTTGGCAAAGGCACGCATCGCTTGCGCCGAGTCATTGTGACGCACCCCCTCACGATAGAGCTTCATGGTGCGTTCAAAATACTCCGGGGTCTGTCCTGCCAAAGCCGGAGTCTCATTGACCCCCCCCTCGCCGTTCAAACCATGCCAGGAGGCACATGTCGTGATGAGACGCTGCGGATCTCCTTTACGTACAAAATTTTCGGCTCCGACTTTAGCCTTCCAGACATGAATAGCTGGAAGCGCTTGGGCTGAATAAAACGCAGCATGATCGGCCCTGTCATGGTAGATTTATTATTTATCGACATGCACCCTGATATGTGAC
>JARJMX020000084.1 GCA_029335925.2 Gammaproteobacteria bacterium | reverse complement strand
TCGCCCTTGGCCGCACGGTGGGCGATCTCGACGATGGCACGCTCGGCGTTGCCGTACACCAGAAGGTCGGCCTTGCTGTCCGGCAGCACGGAGCGGCGCACCTTGTCCGACCAGTAGTCATAGTGGGCAATGCGGCGCAGGCGACGATCCGAGGTGTAGTGGTTCACCATCGAGTCCATGTTGCCCGCACTCACGCCGAAAACAGGTTGGGCCGCCCGAGCTGGCGGAAGGACTCCACCGAGGTCCAGTCCGGCTGGGCGATGATGCCGACGCGGAAGCCCTGCGCCTCCAGCATGCGGCCGATCACCGCCATGCCGAAGCTGGGATGGTCGACGTAGGCATCACCCACCACGATGATGATGTCGCAGGAATCCCAGCCCAGCTTGTCCATCTCCGCACGCGACATGGGCAGGAAAGGGGCGGTGCCGAAGCGGCTCGCCCAGTACTTGCGATAGGAAAAGATGTTCTTGGCTGGGAGCATGGGATGAGCCTCCCGGGAGGCGGGCGGACAGGGAATAGTATGAATCGGAAGGGAAATATCCCTTCAAGCTCCCCTGTCCGCGCAGGGCTGCCTTAGCGCTGGCGCCGGCCGAGTGCCTCGACCTCGGCCAGCCAGCGGGCGCGCCGCTCCTCCGTGCTGTGACGCACTGGGCCGAAGGTAGTCCCCCGCACCGGAAAGACGCCGCAGAAACCGAGGATGGCGTCCTTGATCAGCCGGATCCCCGGTGAGCCGTAGCGCAGCCAGTGCAGCAGGGGCGGGGTGTCCATGGTCACGATCAGTCGCGCCAACCGCCTCGGCCATATCCGCGTCACGGGCGTAGGCCAGCGGATCACATGTGGCGGATGATCTCGTCGCCGAAGGCCGAGCAGCTCACCTCGGTGGCGCCATCCATCAGGCGGGCGAAGTCATAGGTCACGCGCTTGCTCTGGATGGCGCCGGACATGCCCTTGACCACAAGGTCGGCAGCCTCGGTCCAGCCCAAATGGCGCAGCATCATCTCGGCGGAGAGGATGATGGAGCCCGGGTTGACCTGATCCTTGCCGGCGTACTTCGGCGCGGTGCCGTGGGTGGCCTCGAACATGGCCACGGTGTCGGACAGATTGGCACCCGGGGCAATCCCGATGCCGCCGACCTGCGCGGCCAACGCATCGGAGATGTAGTCGCCGTTCAGGTTCAGGGTGGCGATCACATCATACTCGGCGGGGCGCAGCAGAATCTGCTGCAAGAAGGCATCGGCAATCACGTCCTTGATGAGGATCTCGCGGCCGGTCTTCGGGTTCTTAAACGTGCACCACGGGCCACCGTCGATCTCGGTCGCACCGAATTCTTCCTTAGCAAGCTGGTAGCCCCACTCCTTGAAGGCCCCCTCGGTGAATTTCATGATGTTACCCTTGTGCACCACGGTCACCGACTTGCGATCGTTGTCGATCGCGTACTGAATGGCCTTACGCACCAGACGCTTGGTCCCCTCGGAGGAGACCGGCTTGATGCCGATACCGGAGGTGGCCGGGAAGCGGATCTTCTTCACGCCCATCTCCTTCTGCAGGAAGTCGATGACCTTCTGCGCTTCCGGGGTGCCAGCGGCCCACTCGATACCAGCATAAATGTCCTCGGAGTTCTCGCGGAAGATGACCATGTCGATCTTCTCCGGCTCCTTCACCGGGCTTGGTGTACCGGGGTAGTAGCGCACCGGACGCAGGCAGACGTACAGGTCCAGCTCTTGGCGCAGGGTCACGTTCAGCGAGCGAATCCCGCCGCCGACCGGGGTGGTCAGCGGGCCCTTGATGGAGACCACATAGTCCTTCACCGCCTCGAGGGTCTCGGCCGGTAGCCAGGTACCTTCGCCGTAGACCGCATTGGCCTTCTCACCCGCGTAGACCTCCATCCAGGCGATCTTCTTCTCGCCGCCGTAGGCCTTCTCCACCGCTGCGTCCACCACCTTGATCATCACCGGGGTGATATCCACGCCGATGCCGTCACCCTCGATGAACGGGATGATCGGATGGTTCGGCACGTTGAGGGAATTGTCAGGATTGGTGGTGATCTTGGTGCCAAAGGCGGGGAGCTTGATCTTGGACATCGGCGACCCTAACGTTGAGAAGTTGAGATGTTAAATTATACCCGATCCACGGCGGACAGCCCGCCCCCGATTTGCTACCCTTGCGCGCATGATCTGGAAACCCCATGCCACCGTGGCCGCCGTGCTGGAGCAGGACGGACGCTACCTTTTGGTCGAGGAGCGCATCGGCGGCGAAATCCGCCTGAACCAACCTGCCGGCCACCTCGAGGAGGGCGAGAGCCTCATTGAGGCCGCCGTGCGCGAGACGATCGAGGAGGCAGGCCTGCTGTTCCGCCCCACCCATCTGGTTGGCCTGTACCAATGGCGCGCCCCCGAGACTGGCGCCACCTACCTGCGCGCGGCCTTCGGCGGTGAGATCGAGCGCGTCATTGACGACGCCGTTCTGGATACGGGCATCCTCGGCCCCGTCTGGCTTACTCCGGATGAGGCGCGCGCCCGTGCGGCTCAGCACCGAAGCCCGCTGGTGATGGCCTGCATCCAGGACCACCTCGCCGGCCGCCGCCACTCCCTCGACTTGATCCGCCACCTCCCAAGATGAACAAGGGCATGAAGGTCATCGTCGGCATGTCCGGCGGGGTGGACTCCTCGGTCGCTGCCCTGCTTCTCAAAGAACAGGGCTTCGAGGTCGAAGGCCTATTCATGAAGAACTGGGAGGGTGACGATACCGAGGACTACTGCCCCGCACGGCAGGATATGATCGACGCCATGGCGGTGTGCGACCGGCTCGAGATCCCGTTCCATTTTGTCAATTTCGCCAAGGAATACTGGGATCGGGTGTTCGCCTATTTCCTCGAGGAATACCGCGCCGGACGCACCCCGAACCCCGATATCCTGTGCAACCGGGAGATCAAGTTCCGCGCCTTCCTCGACCACGCGCTGAACAACCTCGGCGCCCAGGCCATCGCGACCGGCCATTATGCCCGCATCACCCATGATGCTTCCGGAGCGCACCTGCTCAAGGGCCTGGATGCGAACAAAGACCAGAGCTACTTCCTGCATGCCCTCGGCCAAGAGCAGCTGCGTCACGCCCTGTTCCCCATCGGCCATCTGCCGAAGCCTGAGGTGCGCAGGCTTGCCGAGCAGGCTGGTTTGGCCACCGCGAAAAAAAAGGACAGCACCGGCATTTGCTTCATTGGCGAACGCCGCTTCACTGAGTTCCTGCAGCGCTACCTGCCTGCCCAGCCCGGTGACATCGTCACCCTGGAAGGACAGGTCATCGGTCGCCACCATGGACTGATGTACTACACCCTCGGCCAGCGCCAAGGGCTCGGTATCGGGGGCTTGCGCGGCTTTCTTGGTGCGCCCTGGTTCGTGGTCGACAAGGACCTGGCCAACAACCGCCTGATCGTCACCCAAGGCACCGACCATCCCTCGCTCTACCGCCCTGCCCTGCTCGCAAGCCAGGTGCACTGGATCGCGGATGCCCCCCCGACCCTGCCGCTGCGTTGCAGTGCTAAGGTACGTTACCGACAGGCGGAGCAGGAATGCACGATTTATCCCCACGGCGATGGTGTGCGGGTCGTTTTCGACACCCCCCAGCGCGCCATCACCCCCGGCCAGTCCGTGGTGTTCTATCTTGGCGAGGAATGCCTGGGCGGGGCGGTGATCGAGGTCGGGATTAAGCTGGAGAACGAGAACTGATGGCCCGCACGATCGAAGATCAAACCCTTGCCCTCGCCGGCATCATCCAGGCCTGCCTGCTGGTGCGCGAATTGGCGTACCATGGCCAAGCTCCAGCCAACGCGCAGGCGGCCAGCCTCGCAAGCCTATTCCGCATCATTGCAGGCAACGTGCGCGCCGTGTACGGTGGGGTCAGCCTGCTCGGCGAAGGGCTGCGCCATCTGCGCTAGCTGTTGGCCGGGCAGGCCGGCGAGCAAGACATCGAGGTCACCCGCCACGTGCTCATCCTGATCCATCTGGCCGACCAGCTGCTGCGCCTGCCGGATATGCAGCAGCAACTGAGGCAGGGTCTGCAGGTGCTCGACGCCCAGCAGCGCGAGCTGGGGCCCGACGCCCCCGAGGTCATCGAAGGCCTGGCGGGACTCTATCAGCGGACCATCAGCACCCTGAGCCCGAGGGTGATCGTCAACGGCAACCCTCACCAACTGAATCGGCCAGAGGTGGCCCAGCGTATCCGCGCCGCCCTGCTGGCGGGGATACGCTCGGCCGTGCTCTGGCACCAGTGCGGAGGGAGCCGCCTGAGCCTGATCTTCCGTCGCAAGCGCTTCCTCGAGGCCGCAGATAGTCTGTTGCGTGACGGAATCAGGCTGGTGGTGGACAAAACCTGAGAAAAGAAACGCTCCGGGGTGCCGCGGTATCCCGGAGCCATAAATAGGGTATATCAGGCCTGCCGCGGTCGGCGCTGGCGTCTCTGCTCAGCCCGATTGAGAAAGCCAGGCAAGGCGAACACTGCATATAGGACGACCACGACGGTGTAGAACTCCCACGACTTGGGATGCAGCTCGCCCGGGCACTCAGACAGGCCCAGAAAGGCCCCAAGGCTTAGCTGACAACCGAGCTCCAATCTCCAGGCCAGTAGGGCCACCAGGCCGAAACCCACGCCCCACTCCAAGAGACGCACCCAAAACGGCTTGGACCCGCTACGCAAGCGGATGACGGCAAACAGGCGCTCGTTGATCCAAGGGAGGTTGGCCAGTACTAGGGCGACCACGAGGAGGGTGAAGACGGCGCTCTGGGAGGTCATGAATCCCGTCTCAGACTGCGTTGAAAACGCTCGCACAGAGCGCGATCAGGCTGGTCGGATAGAGCCCCAGGGCCACGATGGCCAGGCCGTTCACGTTCATGACCAGCCGCGCATCCCAGGAACGGGTCGGTATCCCCTGCACGATGGCCTTGTCGAAGTAGGCCATCTTCACTGCACGCAGGTAATAGAAGGCGCAGATGACGGACATCACCACCGCGAACACCGCGAGCCACACCATGTCGATGTCAACCACCGCCTGCAGCACTGCGAGCTTAGCCCAGAAGCCGAGGGTGAACGGGATGCCGGCCATGGAGAACATCAGCACCAGCAGGATGAAGGCCATCCACGGACTGCGGTCGTTGAGGCCCTTAAGATCGTCGAGTTGATCCGCCTCCAGGCCCTTAGAGGCGAGGT